>CAILAF010000365.1 GCA_903832075.1 uncultured Chitinophagaceae bacterium | reverse complement strand
ATAAAATACTAAACAGAAATGACAGAGCATTTCAAATAAAATTAATTGGTGGTACAGATAAAGCACCTCTTAGTTTAAATAAAATTGCAGTGACTGCTGTTGGTCGCACAGGTAATGAAAGTGAATTGAAAGAGATAGAAATAAAATAAATACTGAATCATAAAAAAAATCTTTCAAAAATTTGAAAAATTTTTTTATGATTGATATTATTTCAATCAATACTTAAATATTTTTCCATTCACCATAACTTCCTGAGTCTTCTCATCAAATGTTGCTTTATATCCTGTTCTTGCAGCAGCATTTGTCATGATGTTCGCAATGGAATGATAATAACCTGCTTCAACCGGTGCATTAGGTTGTTTTCTGCTTCGCACACATTCCATCCAGTTACGAACATGATTCGATGTAAGTACATCTCCGCCTGTATTTGCGGATGCCGCAACTTTTTCAGTTAAATCTGATAAATTTAATTCGGGCAATAAATTTGGTTGCATATTCATTGCAGCAGCTTCAGTTTTATGCAAACCACCTTTTGGTGAAATTTTATTAGTGATTAAATTTAATTCTCCACCATTTGCATAATAAATTTCAGAAGGATTTTCATCACCATTATGCATGCGTGAAGAAAATATTACTTGAAAATTTTTATCATTACTTTCATCACCATATTCAAAAACTGCAGTTGTTGTATCCCAATTTTTTCTGCCATCTTTCCAAACATACACACCACCATTTGCAACAACAGTACGAGGGTGTTTTAATTGACTGAACCAATGAACAGTATCAATTTGATGACTCATCCATTGCCCCGGCATACCTGATGAATAAGGCCAGAACAAACGATACTCTAAATATTTTCTTGCATCAAAATTTTCATACGGACGATTCATGATAAATCTTTTCCAATCAGTATCTTCTTCTTTTAATTGTGCAACCAATGCAGGTCTTCTCCATCTTCCCGGTTGATTTACATTCCATGTTAATTCAACCATGGTGATGTTTCCAAATTTTCCTGATTGAATAAAATCGGCTGCAGCTTTATAATTTGTTCCGCTTCTTCTTTGCGAACCTATTTGAATAATTTTATTTGATGATTTAATTGCTTTTAATGCAGCACGATTATCTTCCATTGTTTCTGCAAAAGGTTTTTCAACATATGCATCACAATTTGCTTTTACCGCTTCAATAGAATGCAATGCATGTTGAAAATCTGCCGTACTTATAAAAACTGCATCAACTGTTTTTGAATTATATAATTCATCATTGTTTCTAAATGCAGTAATATCATGTTGCATTTTATTTTTCCAAAAGGCAATACCTTCTTCTCTTCTAATTTTCCACAAATCTGAAATAGCAACAATATCAAAATTTAATTCTTTATAACAATTCATAAATGCAGGCGCATGAGAAAACTTATGCCGATCCGAAAAGCCCACCACACCTACTCTTACACGATCATTGGCGCCGATTATTTTTTTATAACTACTTGCAGTGAAAGCAATTTTACTCAACATGATTCCTGCACCTGCCATTGCTGATTGTTTAATAAATAAGCGTCTGTTTTTTTTCATATCAAAAAATTTATTTCAATTCAATAATTTTTATACTTCTGAAAGAAACATTGTTGCCATGATCTTGTAATAAAATATGTCCTTTGTCTGCCATACCAAAATTTGGCCATTGTTGAAATTTGCTTTTCGCAACTAATGCATAATAATATTGTGAACCTCTTTTATAATCCAACATCTTCCAACCATTTAACCAATGCTCAACAGTTCCATCAGCATGAACGATTAACATACCTTTATTCCATTCACCCATTTTTTTTCTTGCTCTTGGTTCTTTAACAGGAGGAATCAAATCATACAAAGAACCTAATGTTCTATTATCTATGCTACCCAACTTCGCATCAGGATGCAAAGCATCATCTAATATCTGATATTCCAAACCAATTGCAGAACCTACATTATGTTCTTTTTCAGTAACAAAATATTTTACACCACTGTTTGCACCCGGTGTCATTTTAAAATCGAATTGCAAAACAAATGCGCCATATTCTTTATCTGTAACAATATCGCCACCATTCGCTGCTTCATTACCTTCTGCTCCCAACACACTCAAAACGCCATCTTTTATTTCCCATCCTTTTTCAGGAAAATGATCTTTATAAGCACCTCGCCAACCATTGGTAGTTTTTCCATCCCATAATAATTGTACGCCATTATTTTTTTCTTGCTGAGAAATATTATTCGGTAAAAAATTCACAACAAAAATATTATCCAATGCAGATGGCTTTAAATTTTTTGTTTGAATACGAATATTTTTAAAATAAATTTTTTTTCCGGCATCTTCCGGTTTATTAACTTGATGAACTTGCAAAGCAATGAAACCCTTTGCAGTCATATCATCCACCAAATTCGCTGCAGGCTTGCCATTCAGAAAAGTTCGCATAGAATTTCCAATGCATTCTATTCTTCCTTTATTCCATTGATTTAATTTAAATAATGATTTTGCAGATGAATTATATTCCATCGGATATAACCAATCTCTTCTTGCTTCATCATAAATACCGGCAGTCCACGCACGTTTAGAAGGATCAATTTCATATTGATAACCATGCACTCTTCCATTCATATAATCAGCCGAACTTTCACTTCTAAATTGCACACCTGAATTCATATCCTCATCACTTAATTTGAATTCAAATTCCAAAATAAAATCGCCGAATGTTTTTTCTGTTGCTAAAAAAGAATTAGGAGAACCTGCAACGGTTGTGCCAACAATCATTCCATCCTTTGCTTCGTACTTTGCATTACCATTAATGACTTTCCAACCATTTAAATTCTTTCCATTGAATAAATTTTCCCACTGTTGAGTTTGTTGTGCTGATAAATTTATTGAAGCAACAACAATAATGATTGTAAAAATTTTTTTAAACATATCGTTAATATAAAATAAAAAATCAGAGAAAATAAAGTTATTCATTTCTACTTAAACCAATATAGTTCTTTCAAATAAAGATATAATTTCCCACATCTTCACAGTTCATAACTTTTCACTTGGTTGATTAGTTATCTTTACCCATTATAAAAAATTTGCTATGCTAAAAGTTGGTGTATTTGGTGTTGGACATTTAGGTAAGTTTCATTTAAATAATTGGAAAGAAATTGAAGATGTAAAACTG
Organism: uncultured Chitinophagaceae bacterium; assembly: GCA_903832075.1. Classification (GTDB taxonomy): domain Bacteria; phylum Bacteroidota; class Bacteroidia; order Chitinophagales; family Chitinophagaceae; genus CAILAF01. The sequence goes on along the minus strand of CAILAF010000365.1, from coordinate 9,874 downwards.
GTTGGTTTTTTTGATCCGAATAATGATGTTGCCAAACAAGTGGTTGCTGAATACGGATTAAAAAGATTTATGGACGAAGAAAAATTAATGGCTGCCTGCGATATTATTGATGTTGTTGTTCCAACTGATAAACATTTTGAAGTTTGCATGGCTGCAGTGCGTATGGGCAAACACATTTTTGTAGAAAAGCCTTTAACCAATACAATTCAAGAGGCAAAAGATTTAGTGAATATGGTGAAAGAAGCAAATGTGAAAGTGCAAGTTGGACATGTTGAAAGATTTAATCCTGCCTATTTAGCATTGAAAGATTTTAGTTTAAATCCAATGTTTATTGAAGTGCATCGTTTGGCACAATTTAATCCGCGTGGTACAGAAGTGAGTGTGATATTGGATTTGATGATTCATGATATTGATATCATTTTAAGTTTAGTGAAAAGTGATGTGAAAAGTATTTTTGCAAGCGGTGTGGCTGTAATGACTGATACACCTGATATTGCCAATGTTCGCATTGAATTTAATAATGGTTGTGTGGCTAATTTAACCAGCAGTAGAATTAGTATGAAAAAAATGCGCAAGATGCGTTTGTTTCAAAAAGATGCTTATTTGGGAATTGATTTTTTACAAAAGAAAACAGAGATCATTAAATTGAAACAACCCGATGATAAAAATGTTTTTTCGTTTGATATTGAAACACCAAACGGTAAAAAAACTATTGCAGTCGCCAATCCGGAAATACAACAAACCAATGCCATTAAATTAGAATTGCAAAGTTTTGTTGATGCCATCAATAATAATACACCAACAGTAGTTAATGAAATAGATGGTTTATTAGCAATGGAAGTGGCACATTCAATTCTTTCCAAAATCAGTAATACCAATATTTTGGTTTAACATCATCAAAGCATGGATGATATAATGCAAAATATTTCTATCATACCATCGTATCAAATTAATTTTACTAAATGGGATAAATGTATTTCCCAAAGCAGCAATAATATTTTATATGCGCATTCATTTTATTTGAATGCAATCTGCGATAATTGGAGCGGATTAATCATCAACGATTATGATGCAGTGTTACCAATACCTTGGCGAAAAAAATTCGGCATCACTTACTGCTACACGCCGGCATTCATTCAACAATTAGGATTATTTGGGAATACAAAAATATTAAATGAAGAAATCACTCATACAATCAAAAAGCATTTCCGCTTTGGAGATATGATGTTGAATTTTGAAAATAAAATTTCTTCTACTGAAGAAATAAATTCATTAACTAATTTAATTATTGATTTATCTATTGGATATGATTCTATTCACGCCAATTATAAAAAAGATGCAACCTTAAACATCAAAAAAGCAGAGAAAGAAAATTTACATTATAGTGATTCAAATGAAATTGAATACATTATTCAATTATATCAATCACATTATCAAGATCGAACCAAACATACAACTGCAAAGGATTACAGCAATTTTGCAAAACTTGCTACCGAATTATCTAAACAGCAAAAATGTTTTGCACGGATCGCAAAAAATAATGAACAAATTGTTGCAGCAGTTTTATTATTGAGCGATGATCAGCGCATTTATAATATAATGAACATTGTTACTGATGAAGGACGAAATAAAGAAGCGAATTATTTTTTGATGAATAATATCATCAAAGAATTTGCAGGTAAAAATTTATTATTTGATTTGGAAGGAAGCGATCTATCCGGTGTAAAAAGCTTTTATGAAAAATTCGGTGCAACAAATCAACCTTACTTTCATTGGCATTTTAATGAGTTGCCTTGGTATGTAAAATTATTCAAACAATAATTTATCTTTCTTCCAATATTTTTTCAGCAATCAATAAATCAACCGGTCGGGTTATTTTAATATTCTCATATTCCCCTTCAATTAAAAATATTTCTTGTCCGGTTGCTTCAACTACTGTTGCTTCGTCAGTAAAATTTTCTTTGTATGTTTCTTGAAAAGCTTTTAAAATAATTTCGCTTTTAAAAGTTTGTGGAGTTTGAATAATGCGCACTTTATTTCTATCAGCAACAACACTTTTTTCTCCTTCAACAATTCTTATACTATCTGTTGCAGCAACTGCCGGTACTGCACTTCCTTTTAATAAAGCTTGTTCATAACAACGATGTATTAAATTTTTTGTTACCAAACATCTTACACCATCATGTACAAAAACTATTGACTCATCAGCAATTAATTTTAAACCATTTTGCACAGAATAAAATCTGGTAATACCACCTTTCACTAATTGAATTTGATTTTTTTTGTCGAATAAATTAATCAATTCATTTCCTGTTTCAATATGTTCTTCCGGAAGTACTAACAAAATTTGAATATCTTCATAAGCATCTAAAAAAGTATTCAACGTATGCCACAATAATGGCTTTCCTTTTAATAATAAAAATTGTTTGGGAATAAAACTACCCATACGTAAACCCGTTCCGCCGGCAACTATAACTGCATATTTTTTCATACTAATAAAGATATAGAAGGTTTTTACAGAAAATGCGTTTGATCATAAAAACGAATAGTTATTTCTTTTACATTTGCCGAACTTTAGATAGAAAAAGTGTTGAAACAAATTATTTCTTTAATATTGATCTTGGCTTTTGCAGCGCAAACATTTAACCAACTGGCTATTGTTATTGGATATTATACCAATACTGCTTCATTTGCAAAAAACTGCGAAAACAAAGCCAGACCAATGTTACATTGCAATGGTCGTTGTCAAATGATGAAGAAATTAAAACAGGAAGAAAATAAAGACAAACAAAATCCGGAACGCAGAAACGAAAATAAAAACGAAGTAGTCTCTTCCTCTTCTTTTTTTGCCAGCATTCAACATCCCATATCTAAGAATTCTTTTGAGTATATTATTTTAAATAATAAATCTGTTCAGGATATTCCTTCCGATTTTTTTCATCCACCGGGAGCCTAATCTTTCTCCACACAAAACAGTATTGATTACTGTAATTTTTTTATTCCTTACTTAAAAAATTCTTTTATGAGAAAGATTATATTTTTTATTCTTTTAATTATCATTTCATTCAATTCATTTGCTTGTCCTATTTGCGGCTGTGGTGGCGGTAATTTATATTTTGGATTATTACCCAATTTCAATAACAAATTTATTGGTGTGCGCTATCATTATGCAGAGTATCATACACAATTAGCAAATGATCCAACACAATTCAGTACCAACTATTATAATTCAACTGAGATCTGGGGTGGATTCAATATTGGTAAGAAATTTAAAGTGCTTGGCTTTGTTCCATATTATTCCAATAAACAAATCGATGATGATGGAACAACATTTAAAAATGGATTAGGTGATATTACTTTAATGGGACAATATAAATTATTAGATATTGTAAAAAATGCTGCTGGCAATAAAGTATTACAGCAACAATTATGGATTGGTGGTGGTTTAAAACTTCCAACCGGTTCATTTAATGTAAATCCAAAAGATACTACAACAACCATTGCAGATATTAATGCACAATTAGGAACCGGCAGTATAGATTTTATTTTAAATGGATTATATACATTGACTGTTGGCAATGTTGGCATCAATGCATCGGCAACATATAAAATCAATTCTTTGAATAGTGATAATTACAAATACGGAAACAAATTCACTTCCAATTGCATTGCATTTTATAAAATAGCCACAAAGAAAAATACCATCTCTCCAAATATTGGAATCGGTTACGAAACAGTTAACAGCAATATATTAAACAGCAGCAAAGTACAATACACCGGAAGCCATGTTACCAATGCAATTGCCGGTGTTGAATTTGGTTTTAAGAAAATAGGAATCGGAATGAATGCACAAATTCCATTAGAGCAAAATTTTGCAGAAGGACAAACACAATTAAGATTTAAAGCGATGGCGCATATTACTTTTTCGTTGTAAGATGATAGAATAATATATTTGTATCATTAAATCATTTATACATTCAGTTATGAAAATCAAATTAATTATTGCAAGTATTTTGTTTTCTGTTATCTTGTTTGCATGCAATCATATTAGAAAACATTTTACAGATGTATCAGCAGATACAATAAAAATGGCTGAACCTTCAAAAGATTCTGTAAAATTTACAGCAGCCATGGTTGATAATGCAAAAGATGCAACTTGCGGAATGCCGGTAACAGCGGGCATTGAAGACACTTTGCATTATAACAATAAAGTAATCGGCTTTTGTTCTAAAGAATGTAAAGATGATTTTTTAAAAGATGCTGCAAAGAATTTCGCAGCAGTTGAATGGAAAAAATAATTAGCTCGTTATTAATATTTATCCTTTAAAAAAATGTCATGCCTAATTTAATTAAGCATGACATTTTTTATTTTCTATTAACTATTTTTTATTCACCATTCACTACTTGTAAATCAATACTTGTTCAAACCCTTTGTCAGTGCGCACTGCACGATACATGCCTGCGCTATTCAACACCATCGCATAATTTCCATTTGAATCTACACCAATCATTCCACCTTCACCCTGCAAGCTTACTAATTTTTCGTTCACTACTTTTTCCATCGCTTCCTGCAAACTCATTCCTTTATATTCCATCAAACAACTAACATCATAAGCAGCAACACTGCGAATAAATATTTCTCCGTGACCGGTACAACTAATGGCGCAAGTTTTATTATTTGCATAAGTACCGCAACCAATAACCGGACTATCTCCTATTCTTCCATATTTTTTATTCGTCATACCACCGGTTGAAGTTGCAGCGGCAATATTTCCATTCGCATCACAAGCAACCGCACCAACGGTTCCAAACTTTTTATCTTTCATTAATTCCTCTAAATGATGATTGGTATGATCTAAAGAATAAGTATCACTATCGCGAATAGCTTTCCATTGATCGTAACGAAAAGCCGAATAAAAATATTCGTCGGGTTCTAATTTTATTCCTTGTTTGATTGCAAAATCATTCGCTCCTTTTCCACTTAAAAAAACATGATTGCTATTGCGCATTACTTCAGTTGCTAATTCAATCGGATTACGCACATTACGAACGCCGGTAACAGCACCCGCACTTAAATTACTTCCATCCATAATAGCAGCATCCATTTCCTGCACACCTTTTTTTGTAAATACCGAACCACGACCTGCATTGAACAATACATTATCTTCCAATAAAACTATTGAAGCTTTAATTGCATTAACAGCAGTGCCGCCATTTTCTAAAACGGCGTAACCCGCATCCAGTGAGGTTTTCAAGGCATTAGAATAAGCTTGCTCCAATGCCGGTGTCATATCTTCTTTTAAGATTGTTCCTGCACCGCCATGAATAACCATTGTAAAATTTGACATAGCATCAATTATCAAAGTCGAAATTAGAGAATATTCCAACTGAGAATTTTGAAGATATTTTGCAAGTTGATGAATGCTATGCAAACATTCATTTGATTTATTAGAAAGCCGTTAATTCAACAACAACTTACATTCGTTCAATAACTTTTCTTTGTTGATTGGAGACGTACCAACTTCTTCGCAAACCAAACCGCCTGCAATATTTGCGATCTGTGCAGCAAGCTCAATATCTTTTTTATCGGCATACACTAATGATGCAACTGCAATAACTGTATCGCCTGCGCCACTTACGTCTGCAATGTTGCGTATATAAGTAGGAATAATATTTTTTTGAGATGATGATTGATAAAATATTCCTTTCTCCGATAAAGTAATCAATGAAATCTGATGTTGCAATAATTGATTTAATTGTTGATGAATATTTTGTAATGATTGTTCATTAATATCATCAATCAATAAATTCAATCCTTCTTTTACTTCTTTTAAATTAGGTTTAAAAATATCAATGCCTTTATAAGCAAAGAAATTTTTTCTCTTCGGATCAACAGTTGTAATAACATTATATTGTTTGCATAATGCAATTACTTCATGAATAATATTTTCAGTCAACACACCTTTATTATAATCTTCAAAAATTAAAACATCAGGTTTATTGATTTCAAAATATTTTTTAATAGAATTCAATAATTGATTTTGAAGATCAGCATTAATATCTTTTGTCACTTCAGCATCTAATCGCATCATTTGCTGATTACGACTAACTATGCGCATTTTGTTGGTTGTAATTCTTTCTGAAGAAGAAATTATATTAGAAGTATCAATTTTATTTTGTTGAAACAATGTTTTTAATTGCTTTCCTTCTTCATCATTACCAATAACAGATATTACAAAAGTTTGTGCGCCCAATGCCGCCAAATTCAATGCCACATTGCCTGCGCCGCCAATACGCAATTCTTTTTTATCTAAAGAAACTACAGGAACAGGCGCTTCGGGCGAAATGCGTTCAACATGTCCCCACCAATAAGTATCTAACATTACATCGCCGAGAACAGCAACTTTAATATTGGCAAATGAAGAAAATAATTGATCGAAATTCATTTATTCAGACTTTGATTTATTTGCGACTGCAATATAATACAAAGGAATTCCAATTAGTGTGATGATCAAACCCGGCCATGTAAATTGTGGTTTATAAATGATCAACAAAACACAAAATGTAATTCCCATTAAAATATAAATAGCAGGAAGTACAGGATAACCGAATGCTTTATACGGACGTTCTGCATCAGGTCTTTTCTTTCTTAAAATAAATATTCCTGCAATAGTCAGCACATAAAATATTACAACAATAAAAGAAACCATATCCAACAAATCACCATACTTTCCGCTTAAACATAAAATAGCTGCAACAATACATTGAATCCATAATGCAAATTCGGGAACGGCATTTTTATTAAGTGTTGCGGTCTTCTTAAAAAATAATCCATCATTTGCCATCGTATAATAAACTCTTGCACCTGCTAATATCAATCCATTATTACAACCAAATGTTGAAACCATGATCATCACAGCAATAACATACGTTCCTATGTTTCCAAAAATAACATTCGATGCAGCCACTGCCACTCTGTCTTTTTCAGCAGAAGCAATTTCATGCAAAGGCAAAACACCGGTATAAACAACATTTGCTGAAACATAGATAATAGTAACGATCAATGTTCCAAGAAATAAACTCATTCCAATATTTTTTTTCGGATTTTTTATTTCACCTGCAATAAAAGTTACATTATTCCATGCATCACTACTAAAGATAGAACCAACCATAGATGCAGCAATAGCACCGAATGCAGCGGCTAATGTATAAGATGTAAATGAACCATCTTTTGATAATTGTTGTAAGTTCCAGGCATTACTCCAATTCGCTTTCCATACATCTCCTTTTATAGCGATCAATCCAAAAATTATTAAACCAAATAAACTTAGCAGCTTTGCTAAAGTGAATGTTGTTTGAATAAATTTTCCATTCTTAATCCCTTTTGTATTGATGAATGTTAGAATAACAATCACCACAATAGATAATATTTGTGCTGAAGAAATTTTTAATGAACCGATCGTTAATAAAATAACATCATCATTTACTTGCGGAATTAAATACGCCGTAAATTTTGAAAATGCAACACCCACAGCTGCAATAGTTCCCGTTTGTATGACTGCAAAAAAACTCCATCCATATAAAAACCCAACTAATGAATTATAAGATTTTTTCAAGTAAACATATTGCCCGCCTGCTTTTGGGAACATAGCACTTAACTCGCCATAACTCAATGCAGCAGTCAATGTCATGAAACCGGTAATTAACCAAACAGCAATCAACCAACCTGCACTTCCTACATTTCTGGTAATATCTGCACTAACAATAAATATACCTGAGCCAATCATGCTACCGGCAACAACCATGGTTGCATCTAATAAACCCAATGATGGTTTGAAGGAGGTATTACTCATAAAAAAATCCCGCTTTAATAATAACGGGATTTGAAGATAATAAAAATGATTCGAGTATTAATGTTGTTTCTTATAACTTTCATTTAAACCCTTCACCATTTCAGAAGTAATATTGTAAGCAGTATCCTTATAATACATCAAACCTTGTGAGCTTGAAAATATATAAGCATAGCCTTTATCTTTATTAAATTCTTTTAAAAAGTCTTCAATTTTTTTTCTGATATCCTGCCCGCGTTTCATTTGTTCATCCTGCATTTCCTGTGCTTTTAATTGTTCAGTTTTTTTATATTCTGTTTCGCGTTGCATCATATCCTGCTGTGCATTTTGCTGTTCTGCCTGATTCATTGTAGAAGCCTTGTCCTGATATTCTTTGCCTTTTTGCATGTATTGATTTCTCAATATATTTAATTCATTGCTTTTGGTTTGTTCCAATTTTGTTAATGAATTTCTGATCTCTTTATAATATTCATAATGTTCTTGCAAAGAGTCTTCATCAAAGTAGGCTACTTTAAATCCAGAAGAAGAACTTACTGTATTGGCAGCTGAGGAATTGTTTTTTTTGCTTGAAGAAAAATGCAAATAAAACAATACCGCCACTGCAATTGCTAATAGAACGTTTAAACCAAGTGTAAAGTTATTTTTCATGAATCGCTAATTAAAATGATGTACTAGTTTGCTATGATATTTTGAAATATGTTTACAAATTTATTAAAACATTGATATGCATTAATGTTAAAAAGTAGGAAGCTTTCACTTCCTACTTAGTTTTTATTGTATCAAATTCCTTGTTAGAAATAATGATTATTCATCATCATCAAAGCTCATGGCTTCTCTGGTAGTGCTTAACACTTCATATTCTTCTTTACTTCCTACGATCATGTTTTCAAAATCACGCTGACCAGTACCTGCAGGAATTAAATGACCGGTAATTACATTCTCTTTCAATCCAAGCATTGCATCCATTTTGCCTTGAATAGCAGCCTGGCTCAATACTTTGGTTGTTTCCTGGAATGAAGCAGCAGATATCCAACTTTGAACTCCTAATGATGCTTTGGTAATTCCTAATAATACCGGTGTGGCAGTTGCAGGTTTTGCATCACGTACTTCAACTAATTTTTTATCTGCTCTGCGAAGAATAGAATTTTCTTCTCTCAATTCACGCAATGTAACAATCTGTCCTGCTTTGAACTTAGTGCTTTCACCGGATTCAGTAACTACTTTCTTATCAAAGATTCTATCGTTCTCTTCAATAAAATCAAATCTATCTTCAAGATCTTCTTCTAAGAATTTAGTATCACCGGCATCAACTATTTCAACTTTCTTCATCATTTGGCGAACGATCACTTCAATATGTTTATCGTTGATCTTTACACCTTGTAAACGATATACTTCCTGAATTTCATTCACTACATATTCTTGAACTGCAAAAGGACCTTTGATAGAAAGAATATCTGCCGGAGCAATTTGGCCATCAGATAATGGAGCACCCGCTTTTACAAAGTCACTATCTTGAACAAGAATCTGACGAGTTAATGGAACCAAATATTTCTTAACCATTCCATCTCTTGCTTCAACGATGATTTCTCTGTTACCGCGTTTAACATTACCGAAAGTAACTACACCATCAATTTCACAAACTACAGCAGGATTACCCGGGTTACGAGCTTCAAATAATTCTGTTACACGAGGTAAACCTCCGGTGATATCTCTTAACTTACCAAGTATACGAGGAATTTTCACCAACACCTGACCGGCTCTAACTTCTTCTCCTTGTTCAACAGAAATATGTGAACCTACAGGTAAGTTATATACTTTATTATCTTTTCCTTCAACAATAACAGTCGGTATTTTTGTTTTATCTTTTGTTTCAATTACCACTTTTTCTTTATGACCGGTTTGATCATCTGCTTCTTCACGGTAATTGATACCTTCTAAGATATTTTCAAATTTAATTTTACCAACTTGTTCTGCAACAATTACATTATTGAATGGATCCCATGTACAAATAACTTCTCCTTTCT
>CAILAF010000364.1 GCA_903832075.1 uncultured Chitinophagaceae bacterium | reverse complement strand
GCAACATGATATTTGCAAGAGCTGATGAAAAATTTAATATAACATTTATTTCTGTCAATAATATTCCGGCAACAGCATCGGGCAAACCACAGATCATACAAAATTTAATTGCTGATAAAATGATTAGGTAAGGATATCTTACTCACAATAAAAAAGCCATCCCATAAAAATAGGATGACTCGTAAATTAAAATCCCCATGAGAAAAATTTTTTTTATGAACCAGTATTATTTTTTCATTTATTCTTTTTCTTTTTCTCCGAAGGAGTCCTTTTCTCTCTAATTTTTTTCACCCCATATCCAACGCCACCTGCAATAAGTAATGATAGGCCACCATCTATCGGTGCATCAGTTGTATTATCAGTGAATCCGGGTTGTGCATGTAGTATCGATGGTAATAAAACTATTATTGCAACTATCAGTATCTGCTCTATGATCTTTTTCATTTTCATTGCTTTCCTTTTTTGTGTGTTACAATTTGTTTGTTTAATTCTTCAGTACTTTCTTTATCACTTTATCATTGCCTATCTCCACTTCTACCATATACATTCCTGCACTAAATTGTTTAACCGGTATTGTTACCTGTCCTTTCTGTTGCATTCCTAAACTCATTGTTGTTATACTCTGACCATTACTATTCATTAATCTGATATTCGTGTTATCTGCTTTTGGTGCTGCATAGTTTACAACGATATTATCTCTAACAGGATTACCAACTATTGTTACACTAAACTTATCAACTGGGTCTGCTGCTGTTGCTACAGCTTTTGCATTAAATACAACTATAAATCTGTCAGCAGCTTTACTCGCTGCATCAGTCGTTATACTGTATGGCACTTCGGTTATGATCGTATCACTCTTATTTATCGCATAATTTTGATTAGTATATTTATCTATCAATACTATATCACCAGTATAACTGCTGAAGTTTTTGGCACTTAGTTTTAAAGTATACCCTGCACTTAATAAATTAGTGGTCGATAATTGTACCGTATCATTTGTTGTTGGCAATGGTCTTGCATCTAATCCCAACAATATATTGCTGTTATTTACTGCTATGTTCTCATCCGGATTGATTAGTTTCTGCGCATCTTCATTGCCTATACTTTTACTGAAGTTGTTATCAAAAACCATGGCTGTCGCATCTGCACTATTGCTCTTACCATTGATGAACATTTCTATATTCAATCTTGGTTTTGTGACTTCTGTGCCAAATGTGGTGGTTAGGTTAGAAACATTTACTGTTTTGTTTGCTTCCGAAAACACTAAACTCGGACTTGATCCTGTGGTTTGTACAAAGAATGCCTGACCGGGTTGTATATATTGGTTAATTGTTCCTCCTCCACTGCCTCCCGAACCTGCCGTATAAGAAACGTATGCTCCACGATTATTACTACCGGCTTGTGTTGGATCCCATAAATAATATGTATTTCCTACATTACTTGAAGCTAATACAATTGCATCCCAATCTACAGGTGCCCAATACGGATTACCCAAAAAATTATAATCACCCGTTGTATTGCTTAAAGCCGGTGTGCTGCTTGTATTAAAGGTTACAGTTCCTGTTGTCAATACTCCTGTTGCTCTTAGTGTTGTTGCTGTTACTGATGGTGTATTTGTTGTTAAATCTGTTGTTCTGTCTCCTCTTATCATAATGCGATAAGCAACCCCTGCTCTTAGAACATTGCTATTTGTATTACTAATCCCATTCCATGATTGTGTATGATCGTTACTGAACAGGAACATACTTGGATTGCCTGTACTTGTTCCATCAAAGCCATTGGTTTGGTCGGTTGTACTGCCTGTAATATCCGTACCATATCCCGGGTTTGGATTACTTCCTGCTCCGCTTACTGCTGTTGCCCCTTCCTGCCAGTTGGCATGTATACTTGTTGATGTGGTTAATCCGGGACTTAAAAACCTGAAACTTCTTTGTCCTTGTGGTATATATCTTTCTATCGTTACATTGCCACTTACTGTTCCTGCTACTGCACCAATCAATGCTGTATTGCTTATACTGGTACTCTTTAAAGTAAGATTACCTCCTGTATTTAATGTTCCTGCAGTTGGTGTTAATACCCCTGTTACATTTAATGCCCCTCCCAATGTTACGCCTGAACTATTATTGATTGTTAAATTATTTACTGCATTACCGCTAAATGTATTGGAAGGTATTGTTTGTGGTATTGAACCATTTAATACTATTGTTCCTGATGTAGCTGTTAGCGTACCACTATTACTTACATTACCGCCTATCTGTAATGTGCCCGTTATATTTAATGTAGCCCCACTACTGATAGTAAGATTATCAATTGATTGACTACCGCTAATTGTTAGAGGAAACCCTGTATTTGCAATAACTACATTATCTGTCGGTCCGGGAACTCCTCCACTCCAGTTACTTGCATTTGACCAATCAGAACTCGCTGAACCTGTCCAATTATTAGCAACAACAAATGGCCAGGCTGCT
>CAILAF010000363.1 GCA_903832075.1 uncultured Chitinophagaceae bacterium | reverse complement strand
ATCACGGTTATTTAATGAAGCAAATGCGTTGTCTGAAAAAAGCGCTTTAAATTAAACACAAAAATGACGATTTGAAACCATATTTCGACGATATAATTTCTATTTATTTTTAAAAAATAAAACTTCCAATATTATACTTACTTTTTAAAAGTAATTATAATAACCATTGCAATTCTAAAGCAATATTTCTATTTACATTTCTCGTAATCACTATCAGATCAATCAATTCTTAATTACCAAAAAATAAATAGTAACAATCTATTTAAGTAAACCCATGTACATGAAAAATAATATTTTCTACTCCATTATTATTTGCATTGCTTTAGTTTCTTGCAATCAACAAAAAGCCACAGATGATAACTTGGCTAAGTTTAATAAAAATCTTGTTGTCGCTAAACAGTTTATAGAAGCATTCTCAGCAAAGGATAGTATTAAAGAAGCCTCTTTGCTTTCTGAAGATTTATTAGCATATGGCCCAGGAATTGGACAAGATTCAATTTCAAAAGATAATATAATGAAAGGTGATAAAGATGCAATGAATACTTATAGTAAAACTGAATTAACTAACGCAAAATATTTTCCAGGTTTAGATGACGATTACAAAATTAGTCCGGTAGTTAGAATTTATGGTACATGGATTTTTAAATTCGCTAAATCGGTAAAATTAGGTAAAATGAAATTTTACGCAGAATTAAAAATCAATGACGCAGGTAAAATTTATGAATATAGAGAATGGTGTGAACTAGCTGACATGAACAAAGAATTAGACAAATAATTTTAAAAAATAAAACTTATGAAAAAAATATTATTCTCTTTAGTTTTAATCACATCATTATTTTCTTGTGATACAAAAAATGCCAAACCTTCTAATCATAATTATCCTTCTAATGCACAGGGATATATATTAGATAGTAGTGCTAATATTGATATTGTCAAAGAAATAAATGTTGATCTTACAAATTATGATTTTGTAAAGCTCAGGTCTCATTACTTAGATAGCACTAAAGTTCATGACAATTTTAATATTCAACAAATAGATGTGAATCTTGCAACTTTTATTCCAATGAAAAATGCAGGAATAAAATTTTCAATTGAAGGTGAACCCATGTTGTTTGAAATAATTGAAAAGCCAGATCCTAAAACAGGGTATACTAATTATGTTGATACTTATTATATTCTAGGGGTGACTAAAAATGGTAAAAAAAACCTATCAAAATTGAATCAAATATTTGCGATGAAAGACGGGAAAGTTCTTGAAGAATGGGATGTTTATGATACAGCTCCTTTTACCGACTTGATGAAATAGTTGATTTTATGTTTTAATAATATCAGGGGCTCTTAGCAATAAGGGCCTCTTTTAAATTCATGCATTAGGTTAAAATTAAAATATTTGAGAATCATGGAAGTACATCGTCCCAAATTTATAAAAGGTTTTGTAGAAGAAATCTTTGTAATCGTAATTAGTATCTCTTTAGCAGTATTGGCAGAAAGAGCTGTAGAAAATTGGATACATCATAAAGAAAGTAAAGAATCTTTAATCAGACTTCGAACAGAATTGATAAGAGATTCAGTTGATTTGTCATTTAATTACACAGTTCATCAGAATGCAATTATTGGCACTCAGAAATTAACAGATTGGTCAAATGGAAAAATAGAATTAGCAGATGATTCATTATCTATTTTAACTTCTAATAGCTTAGATTATTCCTGGTTCGAAGCTAATACTTCTGAATTCGAATCACTAAAAAGCTCAGGTAAGTTATCTTATATTGAAGACAAAGAGTT
>CAILAF010000362.1 GCA_903832075.1 uncultured Chitinophagaceae bacterium | reverse complement strand
TTTGTAAAAACAAATAATATGGCTGTGGCTTTACATGAATTAAATGAAGAAGAAACAGAATTATAATTTAAAAGATTTATACTTTAATTAGTATTTATTAAACCTTATTGCAACTAAGTTTGCATAACAGTTATTCCAAATGAAAAAACGATTAACCGGCTTTTTATTAATTTATATTTTATTCATCATCCCCGCACAACTATTCACCGGATGTGCAAATATGATTGCGCCAAGCGGGGGTGCAAGAGATACCATTCCGCCAAAATTATTTAACTCAATTCCGCATGATTCTGCTAAAAATGTAAAGACCAATAAAATTATTCTCACGTTTGATGAATACATTGAAGTAAAAGATATTCAACAGAATATTATTGTTTCACCAAATCCAAAAAGTCTTCCGCAAATAGATTATAAATTAAACACAGTTACTATTAAATTAAAAGATTCATTAGAACCCAACACAACTTATTCATTCAATTTCGGGAATAGTTTAAAAGACATTAACGAAGGAAATATTGCAAAAAATTTTACTTATGTTTTTTCAACCGGAAATATAATTGATGAAAATACTTTTTCAGGAAAAGTTTTTTTAGCTGAAACAGGAAAGGTAGACAGTACCTTAATTGTAGTGCTACATAAAAATTTGAATGATACAGCCATCATCAAAAATCGTCCGCGTTATTTTACAAAAGTTGATGGCAAAGGAAATTTTATTTTTAAGAATTTACCTCAAGGTGTTTTTGCAGCTTATGTTGTTCCGAATGATTTCAGCAAAAAATATGACGACAGTACTAAGCTGTTCGCATTTGCAGATAGTAATATTTCTATTTCGAACAAAACATTTCCTGTTACATTTTATGCATTTGAAGAAGCAAAAGTGAAAGCTAAGTCATCAACAACTCAATCATCCAATCCACAAAAAAATTTAAAAGCAGATAATCGTTTGCGTATCACAACCAATCTGGATATGGGTAAACAAGATTTGTTGAACGATTCTTTGCAATTGACTTTTTCTAAAAAACTAAAATCATTTGATGCATCAAAAATTATTTTGACAGATACGAATTATAAAGCAGTTAATAATTATAATATTCTGATTGATACAGCTAAACGTAAAATCAGTATCATTAATAAATGGAAAGAGCAAAAAGAATTCAGATTAATTGTTGCCAAAGATGCAGTTACTGATACCGGTAATATCAGTTTAACAAAAGCAGATACAATTAAATTTGTTACAAAAAGCGAAATTGAATATGGAGGCGTGCATTTGCGATTTAATAATTTAGATACAACCAAAAATCCGGTATTATTAATTATTCAAAATGATAAAATTGTTGAATCAATTCCTATCAAAAATAAAACCATTGATAAAAATTTATATTATCCAGGAGAATATGATTTGAGAATTTTATTTGATAAAAATAAAAATGGAATTTGGGATCCCGGCAATTTTAAAAAGAAATTACAACCAGAGATTGTTCAACAATTAACAAAAAAATTAATCGTTCGTGCCAACTTTAATGACACAGAAACCGAAATAACTTTATAGCAGTTCATTATCTTTACATCATGCAATTACCGTCTTTACTATTAGAAAATGCAGTAGCAGAATTTTCAAAACTTCCCGGTATTGGAAAAAAAACTGCGTTACGTTTAGTATTGCATTTATTAAAACAAGATGTAAATGAAGTAAATCATTTTGGTGAAACCATTGCTAAAATGAGAAGAGATATAAAATTTTGTCAACGTTGTCATAACATTAGTGATGGAGATATTTGCAGCATTTGCAGCAACAGTATGCGCAATCAACATGTGATTTGTGTGATTGAAAATATAAGAGATGTAATTGCAATTGAATCAACACAACAATTTAACGGCACGTATCATGTTTTAGGTGGAATTATTTCTCCATTGGATGGAATTGGACCAGATCAATTACAAATAGAATCGCTTATTCATCGAATAGAAAAAGAATTAGTTGAAGAATTGATTTTTGCTTTGAACCCGAATATTCAAGGAGATACTACAATATATTATATTCAGAAAAAGATGACGCATCTCTCCTGCCGTGTTACTACAATTGCACGTGGCATTGCATTTGGCGGCGAATTAGAATATGCTGATGAAATGACTTTAGCAAGAAGTCTTGCCAATCGCTTGCCTGTTCAGCAATATGTAAAATAATTTTTTTCTTATTTAAGTCACACATTAATGACTGTTTAAATTTAATTATTACTTATTCGTAATTAAGTATTAGAAATATTTTCCAATGACATATTTAATTAAAAAGTCATTGGAAAATATTTAACATGAAAACAAAAAAATTAGCACAATAATTGAAATAATGCAGGCAACGATTGGTATCAACTAGGAATCTTTTAAACTGATCGAACTTTTTAAATAACCCTGCAAATAAAAACTTATGAAGAACCCCTTCTTTATAATTAGCATGCTTTTGTTCATGCTGATAACGGGCAAACTGATTATAGTTTCCCATAGTACGAATGCTACGCCTACTCTAAAAATTAATGGTGCCAGCTCAAAAAGTTTATGTACAACTTTCAAAATAATTTTTCGAATACAATAAATAATTATCAGCTATTTCAGTAAAAATATCAAGTAGCTGTTTAAATAATGATGAACTCTTTCAAATCAATAAATAGATTAATAATATTCATTACTCAAAAATATCTGTATGAAAAAAATAATCATCATCTGCATTGCAATCTTATTTGTTATTGCATGTAAACATGAAATTCTAATAACATCAACTGTGCCTACAAATTTGTTGTATACTCCTACAACATCAACAGTAATAATCGGAACAGCAGGTTCATCTGTAGTACCAACAATTGCCAACGGTGGAGAGAGCGTTAAATATAGTTTAAGCGGGCTTGGAGTTACAGGTATAAGCATTAATACTTCTACTGGTGTAATTAGTTGGAGTAATGCAGTTGCAGCAGGTACTTATAATATTTTAGTAGTTGCCAATAATAGTGTAGGCAGCACTTCTACAACATACACATTAATTGTAAATAATAGTTTAGTTGTTGCTGCACCATCTGCTTATTTATATAGCCCATCAAGTAGCACAGTTCTAACAGGAACAGCTGGTTCATCTGCAACACCAACAATTAATAATGGCAACGCAACAGTTACTTATAGTTTAACTGGCACAATACCTTCAGGTGTTAGTATTAATAGCAGCAATGGTGTTATAAGCTGGAGTAATGCAGTTGCCACTGGGACTTACAACTTAACAGCAACTGCAACGAACAGTGCAGGAAATACAACAACCAGTTATACTTTAACTATTACAAAAACTGCAACAGTTACTGCTCCAACAAATTTTGCATACAGCCCTGCAAGCAGTAGCATTTCGCAAGGGACAGCAGGTAGTTCTGCAACACCAACTATTAATAATGGATTAGGCACAATAACTTATTCATTAACCGGCACTGCTGTTTCGGGTATAACTATTAATAGTACTACCGGTGTTATTAGTTGGACTAACGCAGTTGCAACAGGCACATATAATTTAACTGCAAAAGCAACTAATAGTGCAGGAAGTATTACTACAACTTATACGCTTACAGTAAGTGCAGCGTCAACACTTGTAAGTTTTTCAGCAAGTATTTTACCAGTATTAAAATCTTCATGTAGTGGTTGCCATTCTTATATGACATCATATGCTGGCGTTACAGGCCATACTACAGGATGTAATTCTATCCAAAATAAAATAGGTACAACATATTGTTCGGGTTCAAGAATGCCTCAGGGAGGAGCTCCATTATCAGCAAGCTTTATTGCGTTGTTTAATACATGGATAGCACAAGGACAATTGAACAATTAAAAAAGAGAGTACGCATTGTTATAAAATAAATCTATCAAAAATGAAAATAATTGGTGTTGTTGCAATCATCACATTCTTTTTAACCGGTTGTTATTATGATAAGGCACAATTAATTTATCCAATAAATACTTGCGATACAACTAATGCAAAGTATAGTACAACTGTTGTTCCAATTTTAAGTACAAATTGTTATGTATGCCATAGTGGTACAGCAAGTTCAGGCGGAGGAATTGCATTAGACAATTATACAACACTTAAAACTTATGTAACCAATGGACAACTACTCAACTCAATCAATCAAACCGGTGTTGTACCTGCAATGCCACTAAATGCAACGATACTTTCAACATGCGATATCAGCCAAATAACCGCATGGATCAATAGTGGCGCATTAAACAATTAAAAAAATAAACATGAAAAAAATCATCCTTTCGCTTTTAGTAATTGCAAGTTGCAATATTATAAATGCCCAAAAAATATATAGTACAAAAACAGGACAAGTTCAATTCAATGCAAGTAGTCCGCTTCAAAAAATTGCAGCAGTCAATAATCAAGTGGATAGTAAAATGGTTGATAAAACAGGACAAATTGTTTTCAGCATTTTAGTTAATGGTTTCATTTTTGAGAATCAATTAATGACAGATCATTTTCAAGAAAATTATTTAGAAACCTCAAAATTTTCTAAAGCAGAATTCAAAGGTTATATCACTAATATTTCTTCGGTAGATTTTTCTAAAGATGGTAAATATAATATTACTGTTGATGGTTCATTAACCATTCATGGTGTAACGCAAAAAGTAAATGCGACAGGCATTTTAACAATGATTGGTGGAAAAGCTGCTATTAACGGATCATTCAAAATAAAAATAAAAGATTATGGTATTACAGGTTTATACATTGGTGAAAAAATTGCCAATGAAGCAGAAATAACTATTAACTGTAAATACGAATAATTTTCTCGAAACATCATCCAATGAAAAAAAATAAAATAATATTATCCTCACTTCTTTTAATTGTAATATGCTTCTGCGATCAAATCTTATTTGCGCAGGATATTGATTTGTTTAAAATGCAGGAAGAACAAAACAAAAAAGAAAAAAAAGAAAAAAAGGAAATTGTTACAGCAACTTTTAAAACTACCAGATTAATAAATGGTCAATCAATTGAAAATGTTGGTCGTGGAATAATGGATTTAAAAATTTCGCATCGTTTTGGCGCTGTGAATTCAGGTGCATATAATTTTTTTGGATTAGATCAAGCAACCATGCGGATTGGAATGGATTATGGTATTACTGATAGATTAATGGTTGGTATTGGCAGAAGTGCTTTCAACAAAGAGTTTGATGGATTTTTAAAATACAAACTCATCCGACAATCAACTGGAAAAACAAATATGCCAATCTCTGTTAGTTATGCCGCAACAGGAATATGGCAATCATTAAAAGATCCTACAACAACTTTTCCAATTAATTATACAGATCATTTCTTTTTTGCACATCAATTAATTATTGCACGCAAATTCAATGATTACTTTTCATTGCAATTGGTTCCAACGCTGGTACATTATAATATTGTTCCGTTAGAAACAAATCCAAACGATTTGTATTCATTGGGAGTTGGTTTTCGTCAAAGAATTTCTAAAAGAGTAAATATTACCGGAGAGTATTATTATCAATTCAATCCATTAAGTGGTTATCATAATTCTTTCTCTTTAGGATTTGATATTGAAACAGGTGGGCATGTATTTCAATTACATTTTACAAATTCTACCGGCATAAATGAAAAAAGTTTCATTACTCAAACTGATGGTCAATGGAGCAAAGGTGATATTCATTTCGGATTCAATATTGCAAGAGTGTTTACAATTGTAAAACCAAAAGCATTAGCCAGTACAAAATGGTAACCTTTAAATAAATAAATTATGAAAAAGAAAATTTTAACAGCAATCACACTAGTAATAATAGCTTCAGCTGTTGGCACATGGTATTATGTGTTTGTTTATTCTAACACACATCATCGCGATGTAACAAATGAAGAAGGGATTGCAGTTACTGCAAAAGATTTAGTTAAAGAATTTCAAACGAATGAAACTGCTGCAAATAATAAATATTTGAATAAAGCGGTTGAAGTAATTGGCGAGGTTTCTGAAACTAAAACTGATCAGGCAGGCAATATCACCATTGTTTTAAAAAGTGATGATGCTTTTTCTAATGTGTTTTGCACTTTAAAATCAGGCAATCCGCAACCTAAACAAGGAGCAAAAGTTGCCGTGAAAGGTATATGCAATGGCTTTTTGAGTGATGTTGTTTTAAACGAAGCCATTGTAAAAAATAATTTTTAAACGAATTGCATTCATTACTCATTTATAAAACTCCCAACGATTGAAATAGCTTATTTCCGCATATCAAAAATTTTTAAAACTTATTTCAAATTTTCTGAATCAAATTCATCATTACTTTTGAAAAAAGTTGATATATGCTGTTTAAGTTAATTAAAGAATTGCCTTGGATGTTTGTTATAGCCTTGATTATTTGGTTAATTGTATTATTCTTCATCATAAAAAATATAAAAAAGAAAGAAACATCTTTCTTCAAAAAACATAAAACTTCATTTATTGTTGTTCTCATTGCTTTAATAATAACAGTATTTGATATTTGGTTATTTGTTCAATTCATTCCAACCCATTTCAGAAAAAATAATACAACACCTGAACAAACATTATCAGTCAATGATATCACCAAAGAATTACAAATAACAGATACACTAAAAAAAATAACAGTTCCCTCAAAATCAAAAGACAGTTCATCAACAAAAAAAATTGATTCAATAAAACCTGCAGCAAGAATTTATTCAACTAATAAAGCAAGTATTCATTTCTTTTCCAGCACAACCGCAGAAGATATAGAAGCCACAAACAATAATGTAGCAAGTGCATTGAATACACAAACAGGTGATTTACGTTTTATTGCATTGATCAAAGGTTTTTATTTTGATAATGAAATGATGCAAGATCATTTCAATGATAAAGATTACATGAACAGCGAGGCATTTCCAAAAAGTGAATTTAAAGGAACCATTACAAATATTAAAGCAATTGATTTTACAAAAGATGGCAACTATAATGTTACTGTTACTGGCAATCTAAGTATTCATGGAATTACACAAAAAATAATTGCTACAGGTACATTAACTATCAACAATAAAAAACCAAGCATTAAAAGTATTTTTAAAATAAAGCGAGTTGATTTCGGCATTACAACCGATGAGATCGCCGATACTATTGAGATTACTGTTATCAGTAAATACGATTAAAACATATAATCTTTGGAAATTAAATCCCCGCCTGTTATTTTTGCAAGTAGCAGGCGGATTTGTTTATTGTTCGGCCAGTCCAAAAAATTGAACTAATAAACGTAAAAGAAGTATCTCTTTCAAACGAGCTCTCTCAAACGTTTCAGTTCAATAAAATAATTTTGTTGTAAGCGACAAAACATCATTCAACTTTTGTTGTGTCACTCACTTCAACACTCAAAACAATATTCAGCATTTTTTAGTTGTAAAAAATATTTCTTATGAATATTAGAAAAGAATTAGAAAAAAGAATATTAATCATCGATGGTGCAATGGGCACTATGATTCAGCGACATAAACTATCTGAAGCCGATTATCGTGGCGAACGTTTTAAAGATTGGCACACCGATGTAAAAGGTAATAATGATCTATTGAGTATCACTCAACCCGATATAATTATTGGCATTCACAAATTATATTTAGAAGCCGGCGCCGATATTATTGAAACGAATACTTTCAGCAGTACCGTAATTGCACAAGCAGATTATGAAATGCAATCACTCGCTTACGAATTAAATGTTGCCTCAGCAAAATGTGCAAGAACAGCCGCAGATGCTTACACAGCAAAGAATCCATCAAAACAACGTTATGTTGCAGGTGCCATTGGTCCATTAAATAAAACATTAAGTTTATCGCCCAATGTAAATAATCCCGGTTATCGTGCAGTAACATTTGATGAAGTTGTTGCTGCTTATTATGAACAAATAAAAGGATTAGTTGATGGCGGTGTAGATATTTTATTAATTGAAACCATCTTCGACACACTCAATGCTAAAGCTGCCATCTTCGCAATTAAAAAATATTTCAGAGATAATAAAAAAGAAGAACTGCCTATAATGATCAGTGGCACCATCACTGATGCAAGTGGACGAACTTTAAGCGGACAAACACTCGAAGCTTTTTATACTTCAGTAATGCATGCAAAACCATTAAGTGTTGGATTGAATTGTGCACTCGGTGCTGCTGAAATGAGAGCACATATTGAAGAGTTATCACAAATTGCGGCATGTTATACATCTGCATATCCAAACGCCGGCTTACCAAATGCAATGGGCGAATATGATGAACGTCCCAGTGATACTGCGCACTTTATTGAAGAGTGGGCAAAAGAAGGTTTTGTAAATATTGTTGGCGGATGTTGCGGTACAACGCCCGATCATATCAAACATATTGCAGATCATGTAAAAACAATTCAACCAAGACCATTACCTGTTTTAGAAACTGAATTGGTATAAATAATTTAGAAATAGAAATGAGTGCTATTAATACAATCAAACCATACTTACGCTTATCAGGATTAGAACCTTTGATCATTCGTCCTGAAACAAATTTTGTAAATGTTGGTGAACGTACCAATGTTACAGGTTCTAAAAAATTCGCACGACTCATCAGAGAAAATAAATATGAAGAAGCTTTATCAGTTGCACGTCAACAAGTAGAAAGTGGTGCACAGGTTTTGGATGTGAATATGGATGATGCATTGTTAGATGGTGTTCATGCAATGACAACATTTTTAAATCTCTTACAAGCGGAGCCTGATATTGCAAAGATTCCAATCATGATAGATTCTTCAAAATTTTCTATCATCGAAGCAGGATTAAAATGTGTGCAGGGAAAATGCATCGTGAATTCTATTTCGATGAAAGAAGGAGAAGAAAAATTTATTGAACATGCTTTCATTTGCAAAGCTTATGGTGCGGCAATTATTGTAATGGCTTTTGATGAAGCCGGACAAGCAGATACAAAAGATCGTAAAATAGAAATTTGTCATCGTGCTTATAAAATATTAACCGAACAAGTT
>CAILAF010000361.1 GCA_903832075.1 uncultured Chitinophagaceae bacterium | reverse complement strand
GTTACCTATGATATCCGTAACCTACATCCATTTTCATGGATGTTTTTTTTTATAATGATTTGAAGCAAGTTTTCTGTATTAACATCCTTTTCTATACTTCCTATTTTCTCTCCATTATCTTTGCAAGGATTAATTAAAAAATGAAAAAGTTAGATTGGTATATACTTAAAAAATTTTTGAGCACTTTCTTTTTTGCTATTTTTCTTTTTGTCGTAATTGCTGTGGTGATTGATATCAGTGAAAAAGCAGACGACTTCGTTAAATCGCAATTAAGTGTTAAAAGAATTTTTATTGAATATTATTTGGGATTCATTCCTCACATCACTGCACTATTGTTTCCTTTATTTGTATTTATTGCCGTTATTTTTTTTACATCTAAAATGGCGGGTAGAAGCGAAGTGATTGCCATTCTTGCAAGTGGTACAAGCTTCAACAGATGGTTGCGTCCTTATATTATTGGTGGTGTTTTATTGGCTTCAATGCTTTGGTACTCCAATCATTATATGGTACCAAATGCTAATAAAATTCGTGGTGCATTTGAAGCAAAATATATTGATGCCAATTCATCTTATGAAGCATTGAATAATCGTAACAGAAGTAATGACATTTATTTAAAAGTCGATTCATTTACATATGCGGGTATCGTAAATTATGATACTACATCAAAAAGCGGCGGTCCATTTTTTATGCATAAATTAAAAGGTACTGTTTTGGTTCAGAACCTTCGTGCAGATCAGATTCGTTGGGATACTGCACATAAAAAATGGTTATTGAATTACGTTCTGAAAAGGGACTTAAATGGGTTGAATGAAAAAGTAACAATGAGTACTTCTGAAAATTTGAATTTTGATTTTAAACCGATTGATCTCAATCGTGACAAATACACAAAAGATAAATTGATTAGTCCGGAATTAGATAAACATATTGAGTTGGAAAGAATGCGTGGCTCTGAAGGATTGAATGAATTGTTGGTTGAACGTGGCCGACGTGATGCAACACCAGTAACTGTTATATTATTAACTATAATTGGTGCTGTAGTCGCCGGAAGAAGAGCACGTGGTGGAAGCGGAGTGCATCTGGCATTGGGTTTTATAACAGCAGCTTTATTTATTGTTGCCGATAAATTCTCGACTATTTTTTCTACCAAAGGAAATTTACCACCCGGTATAGCGGTATGGATACCTAATATTATTTTCTTATTTGTTGCTATTGCCTTTTATAGAAAAGCGCCAAAATAAGTATGATATTTATCATTTAATTATCCTTTATTTTTTCATCAATTTGCACATTAGTTTGTGTAATTCTTTTGTTGTAACAAATGTGTTGCTTTACCTTTGAAAAGAAGTAAATCATCATAAAAAAAATGATTATTTGAATTGTGCAATAGAGATTTTTTTATTTCAAAAGAATTTAAATATCAATTAAAAATATTTTTTTTATAAGTTTATAAACACATTTTCTTGCTATAAAATTTAAGATTCATGGGCAAAATTAAAGATTTATTTAAAGTAAAGGCTGATAAGGCTAATGCAGAAATTAAGGAGTTGTTGAAAGACCATGGTAATAAAAAAATTGGGGAAGTAACGTTAGCCCAAGCTTATCAGGGTATGCGTGGTATTACTGGCTTGGTTACTGAAACAAGTCTATTGGATGCACAAGAAGGTATTCGCTTTCGCGGTTATACTATTCCTGAGTTACAAATAAAATTGCCTAAAGCAGAAGGTGGCGGAGAACCTTTGCCTGAAGGTTTATTTATATTAATGTTATTAGGAGAATTACCTACTGAGGAAGATGTACATCATTTGACTAATGCATTGCAACGTAGAAGCCATGTTCCTAATCATGTGTTTGCAACTATCGATGCATTGCCATTGAATACACATCCAATGACAATGTTTGTTACAGGTGTGATGGCTTTACAAACTGAAAGTAATTTTGCTAAAGAATATGCCAAGGGAATCAATAAAAAAGATTATTGGAATCCTATGTATGATGATTCGATGGATTTGATTGCACGTTTGCCACGCATTGCAGCATATATCTATCGCCGTAAGTATAAAAATAATGAGCATATTCATCCAAATGGTTTATTGGATTGGGCTGGAAATTTTGCACACATGCTTGGATTTGAAGATGAAAGTTTTCATGAATTGATGCGTTTATATATGACCATACATGCAGATCATGAAGGTGGGAATGTTTCTGCACACACTACTCATTTAGTTGGAAGTGCATTGAGCGATCCTTATTTAAGTTATGCTGCTGGAATGAACGGATTAGCTGGTCCATTGCATGGATTGGCAAATCAGGAAGTAATTAAATGGATTTATGAAATGCAAAATGAATTGGGAACTGATAATCCAAGTAAAGAACAGATTGCTGATTATGTTCAAAAAACAATAACTTCTGGAAAAGTAGTTCCTGGATATGGCCATGCTGTTTTAAGAAAAACAGATCCGCGTTTTACTGCTCAAATGGAATTTGGAAAGAAACATATGCCTGATGATAAATTGGTAAATACCGTTTGGAAAATTTATGAAACTGTTCCACCAATTTTACAATCTCTTGGCAAAATAAAAAATCCTTGGCCTAATGTTGATGCACACAGTGGTTCATTGTTAGTTCATTATGGTTTGGTGGAATATGAATTTTATACTGTGTTGTTTGCAGTAAGTCGTGCATTGGGTGTATTAGCAAGTCTTTGCTGGGACAGGGCTTTAGGCTTTCCGTTGGAGAGACCAAAAAGTGTTACTACCGATTCAGTCAAGTTATGGTTGGAAGGCAAAGCAGAAGTTTGGGAATAATTCAGTCAAATAATAAAAATGAAAATGCTTCGAATTATACGAAGCATTTTTTATTTTGGGCAAAATAATTTTTATGTCAACGCCAAAAAAAGCTTCCCCCAAAAAAATTGTTGCTAAAAAAGAAAGAGCATTAATTAAATATTCAGATAAATCAAAAGGTCAGCCTGAGATGATTTTGATTTTTGATCGAATAAAAAAATTATTGCTTCCATTCGAAAAAGGAGTAATGAAAATTCATGGTGGTGAAGGCGGACAAGTTTTTTTAATTAGTCATAAAGAAGTTGAAATAAGTGGAAAGAAAAGAACTGAACTTTGGTTTGCATCTGCATTAATTCAAAAAGGTTATGTTGGATTTTATTATATGCCTATTTACGGATATAAAAAGTTAGGGGAACAAATTCATCCTGAATTAATGAAATGCTTAAAAGGCAAAGCTTGTTTTCATATCAAGAAGAATGATGAGAATTTGTTCAAACAAATCGAAGAAGCATTGAAACTTGGTTATGAGAATTATAAAAAATTAGGATGGGTGTAAATAAATTTTTTGTAATAATAAAAAAGGTTTCAAAAATTTGAAACCTTTTTGTGGAGAATATCGGGGTCGAACCGACGACCTCTTGCATGCCATGCAAGCGCTCTAGCCAACTGAGCTAATTCCCCATGCTGATTGCAAATGTATTGGTTAGAGTTATTTAATACAAAAATTAATTATTCATTTTT
>CAILAF010000360.1 GCA_903832075.1 uncultured Chitinophagaceae bacterium | reverse complement strand
GTAAGATTGCTTGAAAATTGTAAAACTGTTTTCTATAGAAAAGAATGGTAACATCGTAATTATCTTTTCTATAACTACTTTTAAAACGAGGGCTTCCTATTGTATCTGTAATAGTTTGTAATTTAGAAGTAAAGCCAACGTCAAATAATTTAATGTGGTGTTTGGTATCTACAGTTTGAAGTATATCTGCTGAATTATAAGAATTTATATAGAAAGAAAGTTCTGTTGATTCAACAAATTGAAGATAATAATTTTCCTTGTCGTCATAGACTGGCGAGTTATTACTTAGCTCATCATAAAAAAAATCAAACAATTTCATTAAACAACATTTATGCAGAGTTTCAACTCAATAGTTATCGAATTCAAACCCTAAGGTACAATTTATTTTTATTTGATTTAGTTCAAAATTATTCAGGCTTATTTTAAATGATTTAATTCAACTATATTTAAATTTATTTTTACTCAACTCATTTTAATTTTATGAAAAAGTGTTTGCTTGTTATAGTCATTTTGCCAACTTTAAGTTATGCACAGTTAAAATGGAAAAATGTGGATTCTATCTTCGGAGCATTGCAATCATCAATACATGTTTATTTCAATAATGATAGTTTGGATAAGAGACCTAACATTGCTTATTATGCTGAAATTGACTTGAAAGATAAAAGTTTAGATATTACAGTAGATACAACTTTAAATAGAAGACTAACACCAACGCAATACTTTGAAAAAGACAATCATCCATTATTGGTAGTGAACTGTACTTTCTTTGAATTTATACATAATAGCAATTTGAATGTTGTAATGAAAGATGGAAAATTATTGGCTTATAATAATGAAACAATTTCAGGAAAAGGAAAAGACACTTTAATTTATCAACATGTTTTTGGAAGTGCTATAGGTATTGATAGAAAGCGAAATGCAGATGTGGCTTGGCTTTTAACCGACTCCGCAAAATCAATTGCGTATGCATCTCAAACACCAATTAAAGCAATTAAAGATTCGTCTGCAAAACACGATTTCAATTTTTATTATAATTATTCAAACTTTTCGAAATGGAAAATGCAAACTGCAGTGGGTGGCGGACCGGTGCTTTTGCAAAATGGTGAAATAAAAATTACTAATAATGAAGAATTAAAATTTGCAGGTAAAGCGATTAATGATAAACATCCAAGAACATCTATGGGTTATACAAAAGATGGCAAATTAATTATTATGGTTATTGAAGGAAGATTTCCGAATAAAGCAGAAGGTGCAACATTAGAACAAGAAGCAAAAATGTTGAAAGATATTGGGTGCATTGAAGCATTAAACCTTGATGGTGGAGGAAGTAGTTGTATGTTGATTAATGGAAAACAAACAATAACTCCAAGTGATAAAGAAGGACAAAGACCTGTGCCGGCTGTTTTTATAATTAAATCAAAAAATAAATTATTGAATATCCCAAACTAATGCTGAAGCACCAAGTATAGCAGCATCAGATTCTCTTAAATGGCTTACCAATATTTTTACTTTGTTTTGAAACACTTGAATCAAATTAGCTTCCATATGTTCGCGTGTAGGCTTTAAAATTAAATCACCTGCTTTTGTTAATCCACCAAATAAAACAATCGCTTCAGGACTGGAGAACATCACAAAATTTGCTAAAGCCATTCCTAATATTTTTCCGGTGTATTCAAAAATTTGTTTTGCTAATTCATCGCCTTCCATGGCAGCAATATAAACAGCTTTTGAA
This sequence comes from uncultured Chitinophagaceae bacterium, assembly GCA_903832075.1. GTDB lineage: Bacteria > Bacteroidota > Bacteroidia > Chitinophagales > Chitinophagaceae > CAILAF01. The sequence continues at coordinate 1,788 of CAILAF010000360.1, read as the reverse complement.
TCCATATCTTTTTTTGCAACTTTTCTTAATAAACTCGGTGTTTTACTTTTTTCTAAAGTTTCTAATGCTGTTAAAGTAACACCGGTTGCCGATGCATAACTTTCTAATGAACCTTTCTTGCCGGTTCCTGGATGTAATCTTCCATCCGGAATTATTATCGTATGACCTAATTCTCCAGCAAATCCATCATGTCCATAAATTAATTTTCCATTGGCTACAATACCACTTCCAACGCCGGTACCTAATGTAATCATGATAAAATCATTCATTCCTTGTGCAGCACCATACATCATTTCACCTAATGCAGCTGCATTGGCATCATTGGTAAGAACTACAGGAAGTTTAAATTTATCTTGAATGATTTTTGATAATGGAATGATTCCTTTCCATGGAAGATTAGGTGCATATTCAATTGTACCGGTATAATAATTTCCATTAGGAGCTCCAACACCGATGCCTTTTATTCGGCCGATGCCACCGGCTTTTTCTATTAATGGAATAAGACTGTCATGCAATTCATCAATGAATGTTTCAATTTCGGTATGTTTTTTTGTAGATATTTCACTTGAGAAAAGAACATTTCCAACTCTGTCAACGATACCAAACTTGGTACCGGTTCCTCCAATATCAATTCCAATTACTAATTGTTCTAAAGATGCTTTTGATTTTCCCATGATAAAATATTTTCTAAAATTGAATTAATGTCCGCTACTTGCAACTTGTGCATCAAAATCCAAACCTTGTGCTTTTAAAACATTTTTTGTTTTAATTGTATGCCATATAAGATATGCAAAGCATAATAAAGGAACGATGTAAGATAAATGAGTATAAGGGCCAGTTGCAATGCCATTTATTTCAGAGCTTTTATCCATATCGATAACGGCTCCTTGTGTTGGCGGAATGATGGCACCGCCTAAAATCATTGTAATTAAGAAAGCTGAACCCTGACTTGTATATTTTCCTAAACCTGCAATTGCCAAAGCAAAAATGCAAGGCCACATAACACTATTGCATAATCCACATGCAATAATTGAATAATCTGCAACAATACCAGTTGTGAATAATGATATGATAATTAGAATTGCTGCCAATGTTGCTACAGATAATAATAATTTAATTGGTTTTTCCTGCGCAAAGAAATTAGCTGCAATTATAAATATGATATAAATAGGATAATACTTATAATCCTCAACAGGACTTCCTTTCATCCAATTTACCAAAACAATTAAAGCAAAAGCTCCAAAAGGAACAATAACAGTTAATATTCGTTTTAATTGTTTTGAAAAATTAAATACACTTACGGCACCTGTCCATCTGCCAATCATCAAACTTCCCCAATACAAAGCAATTAAATGCGAATTGTGTTTTTCATCATAACCCCCAAAATCAGCTCTTTTTAATAAAGCACCGAAATTATTATCAATCGTAACTTCAACACCTACATAAACAAAAATGGCGATCATACCCAATACTAATTGAGGATAAGCCATGGCACCCCAACCATCCGGATTTGATTTAGCCAATTGCATGCTGATGAAAAGAATTGCCAAAATGATGATCAAAGCAGAAACAATAATTATAGGTTTTTGAATTCCTGTTTTTTCTTGAATTAAATCTGCAAACAATACAGGCAAGAAAATAATTCCAATCAATATTTCCATATTACCTTAACTCCTTAAAAATTTGCTTTCGCAATCTTGATAAATTAAATATAATCATATTTTAAATGAAAGTCAATATCTAATTTAATTTTAGTGGACAAAATAATATTTTACAGTAAATAGATTT
>CAILAF010000359.1 GCA_903832075.1 uncultured Chitinophagaceae bacterium | reverse complement strand
GTATCTCAAATTACCTTTGAGTTGCACAACAAAAAAACTTTCTCTTATGCCAAATATAACATTGTTTTCACAAATTATTTCAAAATTAGACCGAATAAAATTTTCTAAACTTGTAAAAGAAAAGGAAACAGACAAGCATCAAAAGGGCTATAATAGTTGGAGTCATTTAGTTGCAATGTTGTTTTGTCAATTTGCAAAAAGCCAGTCAGTAAGAGATATAAGTAATGGATTGCGTTCAGCAACAGGTAACCTAAATCATCTTGGGATTCAAAAAGCACCATCCAAGTCAAGCATTAGTTATCAGAATAAAAATCATTCATGGGAACTCTTCAGAGACTACTATTATCAGCTACTTGGAAGTTTAGGACAGCAGGCGAGTTTTAAGCAAACAAAATTCAGAATCAAATCTAAAATATTTTTATTGGATGCCACAACGATAAGTTTATGCTTATCAATATTTGATTGGGCAAAATACAAGACAGCAAAGGGAGCCGTTAAAATGCATACTTTACTTTATTTTGATGGTAATTTACCAGCTTATGTAAATATTACCGATGGAAAAACAGCAGATAATAAAGGAGCTTACGATATTCCTTTACTAAAAGGAAGTGTTATTGTAGCAGACCGTTTCTACAATGATTTTTCTCTTTTAAATATCTGGGACAGCAAGAAGATTTATTTTGTAATAAGGCATAAAGAAAACATTCAATACACAGCAATTAAAGAGAATGAATTACCAGAAAAAAGACACCAACATGTTCTTAAAGATGAAATAATTGAACTTAAAAATAAAACATCAAAAGAAAAGTATTCTAAAACACTACGACGCATTGTTGTTTGGGATGATGTGAATAAGCAAGTAATAGAACTTATCACAAATAACATGAGTTGGTCTGCGAATACAATTGGTGAACTTTATAAAAGCAGATGGAATGTGGAGATATTTTTTAGAGACATAAAACAACTACTTCATATTAAATCTTTTATTGGAACATCTGAAAATGCTGTGTTAATACAAATATGGACGGCTTTAATAACAATCTTAATTCTTAAAGCTTTAAAAGCAATGGCTAGATATAATTGGCATCTTTCAAATTTGGTTGCATTCATAAGATTAAACCTTTTTGTGAAAATAAATCTACAACTTTGGCTTGATAATCCTTTTGAAGATAATAATGAATCGCCTACTATTAATATATTGCAGGGGGTGCTTTTCTGAAAACTCTAGTTTTGTTATTGCTTTGCAATAATACCAAGGCTTATATTTTTATTGAATTTTATTTAGGACAGGATTGATAATTTATTATTAAAATCACTGTTTTTCAACATTAAATTCTTGTTTCTAAATTTTATTTTTAATTTGAATGAGTTTTTCTAAATTGCAGTGAAATAAAAACAAATATTAATGTCATTTAACGAGAACACAAGAGTTAAAATACCTGCTATATTGCATTTATGAAAATTAGGACACGATTATATTTCTGTATACAAGGCTAAGCGAG
>CAILAF010000358.1 GCA_903832075.1 uncultured Chitinophagaceae bacterium | reverse complement strand
GAGTTAAAAGTAATATCGGAAATAGACAAAGGATCTGAATTTTCATTTGAAATATTATTCACCAAAGTTGATAAATCCGAACAAACGATAAGTAACGAGTCGCGGTCAATTCCAAAATCAGCAATACGATATAAAATATTGCTTTGTGAGGACAATACATTAAATCAACGACTGGCAAAAAAAGTGCTCGATAAATTTGGTTTTGAAGTTGTGTTTGCAGAAAACGGTAAAATAGGTATAGAGAAACTTGCCACCGAAAAATTTGATTTAATATTGATGGATTTGCAAATGCCGGTAATGGATGGATATCAGGCAACCTCGATTATAAGAAATGAATTAAAACTGCAGATCCCCATTATTGCCATGACGGCTCATTCCCTTGCCGGTGAAAAAGAAAAATGTATCGAAATTGGTATGAATGATTATGTAGGCAAACCTTTTAATCAACAATATCTTTATGATAAAATATGCAGCACTATCAGTATTCATGAAAAAGATTCATTGAATTTAAACACGGTAAATCTAAATTATCTTAAAGAACTTTCAGAAGGAAATAAAGAATTCGAGAAAGAAATGCTGGAAATGTTTTTAACTGATGTACCGACAGATATAAATGAACTGGATACTGCTTTTAAGGAATTGAATTTTTTTTCAATAAAACATTTATCGCACAAACTTAGATCCTCCATGTCGGTTGTAGGATTATCCTTACTTGTACCTTATCTTGGTGCTATTGAAAATGATGCATCAGGCAAAGCAATTAATGAATCTTCGTTAGAGAAATTCAAACATATCAAAATGGTACTGGATGAAAGCTACGTTGTTCTAAGACAAAAATTAATGGAAGAGTATAAATAATAAACAATTTAATTATAAATAATCATGAAACTATTTGAAAAAAACAAAGAAAAAACAAACACTAAATTTTTAATATATCTGGTAGAAGACAATAAAATTTATGCAAGAGAGTTAGAATTCTACTTGAAATCTAAATTCGGAGAAAAGATAGTACTTAACTATTTTCCGGTAGCAGAAGTAGCCGAAGATAAAATTGAAAGCGGCGAAATACCTGATTTAATTATAATGGATCATTTTTTAAATGTGAAATATGAAGATGCCGAAGATGGTTTTTTCGCATTACGAAGATTGAATAGAAAGCATCCTGACATTCATTTAATACTTCATTCATCAATGGAAAACAAAAATCTGTCGCTCAAGATAATTGATAAAAACATCTGTTCATATATCGCAAAAGGTGCTGATGGATTCAAAAAACTGGAAGATGAAATAAAGATATTACTGAACTAGTTTTTATCCTAATTAAATAAACTTTTAAAAAAGCTTCGTATTGCTACGAAGCTTTTTTATTTCAACCACACCCCCGACCCCTCTTCTTATACAAGGTGAGGGGTGAAGCAATGTTACCTATTGCTAATCAGGTGTTAGTTAATCAACCACCGGTGATTTGATTTAAAGCTACACGTTCGCAGCTTTTGATGGAAAGCTGAATACGTATAAGATTATAAACAACCAT
>CAILAF010000357.1 GCA_903832075.1 uncultured Chitinophagaceae bacterium | reverse complement strand
TTTTCCTTTATAACGCCAAGCTTTATGGCTATATCAGGATATATATCATATACTATCAAAACAAATGGCTTATTAAAAATTTTCTTGGCTAAATAGGGAACGATTGCTAAAAAAGGTGGGTTTGTTGTACAGACAATTAAATCGTTTTTCTTATTGGTAGATAATACATAAAGCAAGGACTTTAGAAAAAACATTACACTGAATAATAACCTTTCAAAAATAGAACCATGCTGTTTTCCTAAATTATTTACCCTTCTGATTTTTATTCCTTTATACGTTTCCACTGATTCGATGTTAAAATCAACATATTCTTTTTTCGAGGGGTTTGCACAAAAAATGTTGATAGAAATAGAATCATCAAGTTCATGCATTTTAGTTGTCAGTTCAGTCATGTGTAAACCCGTCGAAACCATTTCGGGATAATAATGCTGGCACAGAAAAAGTAAACGGGCCATTCTAATAAATAATTATTCTTTGAAGTTAAAAGTTAAGATCCAGCTTTAATTGGCCCATTTTTTTTAAGGCGAAAAAGATAGTAGATAATTGCATCGCCTGAACAAATTTATTATCATCAAACATTTGCATAAACTCCTTTAATGATACTAAAAATACATCCACATCTTCAGCTATATCCAGCTCTTGGGTTGGATCAAATTCTCCACCTGTAGCTAAGAACATTCGCATCATATTTGTATTGGTTGTAGGATTGGGAGATATCTCACCCAAATATTCAATTTTTTCAAATCGATATCCTGTTTCTTCCAATAATTCTCTTGCCATTGCCGCTTCCAAAGATGGATCTGATTTATCTACACATCCTCCCGGTAATTCAATACAAGTTTTTCCAATACCGGGGCGATAAATCCGCTCAAGAATTACTTTGTTATCCTTAGTTAAGGCAACTGCAGTAGCAAAATCAGGGAATTTATAAATGTAAAAAGGCGTGATTAATGAACCATCTTGTTTTTCGTATGTGTTTGAGCATACATCTATCCATTTATCTTTGAAAAGTTGTGTAGAGGAAACTTCTTTCCAATTTAATTCTCTCTCCATTTTAAACTCGATTAATTTTATTTCTGTTTCTTAACTTGTTCATTTATCCAAATGAATGTTTTAGTAATTCCTTCCTTTAAAGTTGCTGAAGGCGCCCATCCTAATTTTTCTTTAATTAAACGATTATCAGAGTTCCTGCCTCTAACTCCAATTGGCCCTGATATATTTTTAATATTAATTTTTTTGCCTGCAATTTCGGCTACTAATTGTGCCAACCCATTAATAGAGATCATTTCCTCGGAACCGATATTTACTGGTCCCATAAAATCTGAATCCATTAATCTCCTAACGCCCTCTAAACACTCATCAACATATAAAAAAGATCTTGTTTGTAATCCGTCTCCCCAAACTTCAATAGTTCCACCATCCGGCGTTTCTGACACTTTCCTGCACATTGCAGCAGGCGCTTTTTCCTTGCCTCCATTCCATGTACCCTCAATTCCAAATATATTATGGAATCGGGCAATTCTTACATTTAATCCGTAGTTTCTGTAAAAAGATAAATATAACCTTTCACTAAACAATTTCTCCCACCCGTATTCACTATCTGGTGCAGCAGGATAGGCGGAACTTTCCGAACAATTCGGGTTATCGGGATCTTCCTGATTATACGCAGGATACATACAGGCGGAAGAGGAATAAAATAATTTCTTAACGCCAACATCTGTTGCTCTTTTAGCGACATTAATATTGATTGCACCCGAATTATGCATCACATTAGCATCATTCTCTCCACCAAAAAGATACCCCGCTCCTCCCATGTCTGCCGCCAATTGATATACTTCATCAAAAGAAATATCCAATACTTTATTTACAATTAAAGGGTCTGTCAAATCACCAATGATAAATTCATCTGCGGGCAGTTCTGTATATTCATGATGTTTTAAATCTACACCCCTAACCCAAAAACCCTCGTTTTTTAATTTCTTCACCAGGTGCCCTCCTATAAACCCACCTGCACCACATACTAATGCTTTTTTCATTATTACTGATTTAATATTTGTTGATAAAAACTGTAAGTCTTTTCCGATGTAGTTGACCATGAAAATTTATTTGCAACTTCCATTCCTAATAACTGATATTTGTTACGATTCTTTCTTAATTCTATGATCGCAGAAACATAATCATCGATGTCTAATTTGTCTATTAAGAAACATGCTCCATTTGAAATTTCTCGAATTGAAGGAATATTTCTAGCAACTACAGGGCATCCGCATTTCATAGCCTCCACAACAGGTATTCCAAAACCTTCATAACTTGAAGGATATAATAATGCTGTTGCTTGATTATATAATTCATTTAATAAATCTATAGATGCATTTGGAAAAATCTTAAATCGAGTTCCTAGTTTATTTTTCAATTTAATTTCTTCTTGTTTTTTTAATGCCTCCCCTACAATGTAAAGCTCATAATCCTTGAGTTTTTCTAAAACGCTAATAGCAAAATCGAAATTTTTATAATTTACTCTTGATCCAACAAATAAAATAAAATTATTACCCTTTCTTTCATGAAATAAGTTCTCTTTATATTCGAATTTATTGGATATTCCATTATAGATAACTTTTATGCGTTTTTCGTCTAACGTAGGGTAATAGTTCAATAAATCAAATTTTGTACTATTTGAAATTACAATAATTCCATCTGAATTTTCAATAGCTTTTTTCTTCATCTTAATATTCAAATTAAAAAAGCCGGGGTATAATTTCTCTTGAATAAAATCATGAACCGTAGTAACGTTAAAAGCATTATTCGACTTGCTTACACGATAATAACTAGAATGAAAAATAAAATCAGAATCAATATTAAGATCTATTGAACGTAGCCTATTTAATAAGGTTGCTTTTTGATGCTTGATATTATTTTCAGGTAACACAAGTGAACTTCTGAAAAAATTTTGATTTAATTTGATTTTATCTTCAATAAAAAGAAGGTTCTCGAAAGAATAATTGTTATTTACTAAATAATTTTTTATTAATT
>CAILAF010000356.1 GCA_903832075.1 uncultured Chitinophagaceae bacterium | reverse complement strand
TCTATGGCTATTTTATTTATTATACTTTTCATCTTCATAATATGGTAGATTTATTATGCCTTTTGTATGATTGGTTCGTTAGCTGTTCCCCCGTTTTCTAAATTGATTTTAGCTTCCGCTGCTTCGCGTTGTTCTCTTATTTCTATGGCAGCTTGTTTATCATATTCAATTTGTATTCCTTCTTCTACTTCCCAAACTGCCATCATTGGAAATAGTTTTGCAAATAATGTGATTACTAAAAATATTCCTGCAAGACAAGCAGCTGTAACCGAGAACTCAACATAATTAGGAAAATAACTAGACCAACTTCCGGGTACTTCCTGAATTGGCATGAAAGGGTGAAGTAGTGTTGGTACAACAATCAAATATCTTTTAACCCATGCGCCAATTACAATAACTATACATGTAATAGTTATTGGAATTAATTTTCTTCCCGCAGGTATCGCTAAAACAATAATGGGAATAAGTACAGTACCAAATTGGCAAGTCCAGAAAGCAATGGAATAGCTCCCCGAAAATAAATCTGTCAATAAATGCCCTTCCGCTGTTGCCATTTTATAAGCGTGTATCCAATATTCATTTAAATTCAGATAAGCATAAATCATTGTAAGTGCCAATACAATTCTTCCCATCAAATCAAAATGTCGAGGAGTGATATATTTTTGAAGACCATACAATTTTCTGAAAGCAATCATCCCTAATATTACTCCGGCTGAACCTGAATATAAGGCCCCGGCAACAAAATAAGGACCAAATACAGTGCTATTCCATCCCGGGCGCAAAGTCATTGCGAAAATGTAACTAACAACAGTATGCACTGAAACAGCTACCGGAATAATTACAATGGTCATAATGGTCATCGTTAATTCTAATCTGTGCCATTGTGTTTTAGTTCCCTGCCATCCCAATGCCATTTTAGTGTACAGCCATTTTCTGAATTTATCGAACCTTGTTTCACATACTTTTAATCTGTCGCGGCAAAGCGCCATGTCAGGAATCATTGGTAAGAAAAGAAATACGGTGCTTCCTGTAAAATAAGTACAGATAGAAATTACATCCCACAATAATGGTGATTGTACTCTTCCAAAAATCACAAGATTTGCAATTCTGTCTGGCCTTCCTAAATCAATGATCGGCATGATACCACCAAATAATAACGATACAAAAGTCAAAAGCTCAGCTGAACGAGTTATGGGTCTTCTCCATTCTTGTTTTGTAATTCGAAGAATGGCTGATACTAAAGTGCCTGAGTGACTGATACCAATAAAGAATACAAATGTTGAAATATACAATCCCCAGGAAACATAGTTACGCATTGCTGTTACTCCTAATCCGTTTCTTAATTGATGTATATAACAATAAAGTCCCCAACCCATTACCATCAGTAAACATCCAATCCATATTTGAGTGGATCGTCCCCATTTTCTTGTAGGACGCAAACAATCTTCCCGAACTTGTTCGATTTCTTGTTGTAAATTATTTTTTTGATTTACCATAATTAGTTTTGTTATAAGTGGATTATCGTTTTGATTTATTTCTCCTTACCTCTACATTTCACTCATGTTCATTTCTGTGGGTTTTTTATTTTCCCTTCCCCCAGGTGCATTAATATTAGGAATTGGATATTTTCTGTTTTTTGGCGGTAAATAATATACTCGTGGTTCAGTTCCTAACTCTTCAAGATGTCTGTATCCAGCATTGTCTTCTAATAGTTGGCTTAATTTGACTGTTACCCCTGAAGAATTTGTTACAGCGTCTTCATTTTGATCACCAAAATAAATTACGTTCATTGGGCATCCACTAACACATGCCGGCATTTTTCCTTGTCTGATCATATCCGGACAGAAGTCACATTTTTCAACTGTTCCAATTTTTCGCGGAACACTTTGCTCTGGAGAATATGCTTCGTTTCCTATTTGAGCTGTTTGCTTAGCATCAGGTGCACTCCAATTAAAAAATCGTGTAGAATATGGACAAGCCGCCATACACATACGACAACCGATGCAACGTTCATTATCAATTAATACAATACCGTCTTCTCTTTTAAATGTTGCATTAACAGGACAAACTTTTGTGCAAGGAGGATTGTCGCAATGAAAACATGGTTTTGGAAAATAAAAAGGAGCGGCTGCCTCTGCTTCATGCATTTTAAAAACTTTTATCCATTCACGATCTGATTCAGTATAGTGCATTGCCTGACAAGCTTCGGTACATTTTTTACAACCATCACATTTAGCCAAATCAATTACCATCACAAATTTTTTGTTTGGTATTCCTTTTCTAGCTTCTTCATTAGTTACCGGTGCATTATACTTTTCCAAATTAGATGGGCAGGTTACATAAACTTGCCCGTCGGGAGTAAGAACTTTAACTTGTTCCCCTGCTTCTTTTTCAGAATTGGAAGTTTTCCATTTGCAACCGACAGCAGTAAGCCCAAGCGCTAAGGCTCCAATCTTAAGTGCCTTTCTCCTGTCTGTTTTTAAAAATTCAGGATTTGTGTTTTCGTTGTCTTTGTTATTTTGTTCTGCCATGGAAATATTTTTTAACCTGTTTTTATCAATAAATAAATGATGTTATAACAATTGATGTTGTAAAGTACCTGCACTAAAGAAAATAACACAATGATTTAAGTCAGAAAAAAAAATGCTTTAAGGGGGATATAAACCTGCGAATTGGCAGGTTTTAGTTTTTTAGCAATCAAATATTACATTCTATTTAATAGTAGTATTTTCGCCAAAACCCTTGTGGGTCTTTGATTTCGTGAAAGTATTTGTGTTAGTTGATTTTGCTTTTTGGAACACCTTGTTTTAGTTGTTCCAATATTTTGGCTCAACCCTTATGTTTGGGAAAAAGCATTAGATGCAATTTGGAAATGCAGGTAAAAAAATATAGGAAGACTTTGCTTTATTGATAAAAAACTTATTCGTTTTTGTAGTCGCGCACTATTTCTGCTATGCCTTTTATATTAAGAAATATAATGTCTCTTTTATTTTTTTTGATCAATTTCTCGTTCTCAAAATCACGTAGCTGTCTGGTTACTTGTTCTGCAGTAGTGCCTGCAATATCGGCAATGTCGTTTCTTGTTAATGAAATATTCAACAACTTGGTTTCTTTATCAATTCCAAATAACTCATAACAATAAATAAATGCCATGGCTACTTTTTCTCTTATGTTCATCTGGGCTTGAAATTTTACCCGCATTTCTGCCCTTCTTAATTCAGAAGCATAAAAGAACAACATACTATAGGCAAAATCAGGAGAATTCTTGCATGCTTCATAAAACATATCGTTTTCAACAAAACAAACTTCAGAATCTTTTAATGCAACTGCATTAAAATAATAGTATGTTCTTCCTGTACCTCTGTGCCCGAGTATTTGTCCTTCCTTGGCAAGACGCACAATTTGTTCGCGCCCATGTAAGCTGGTGGTGATTACTTTGATCCCGCCGGATTTAATAAAATAAACACCATAAATGGGTTCTCCTTCCCGAAAAATATAATTTCCCTTTTTGTATAATAATCTGTTCTTGTTGTCGCTGATCTTTTCCAACCATTCTCCTGCACAACCTTGCTTGACAATGCAATTTTCAAATTCACAGTATTTACATTTTATTTGTTCCTTCATAAAAATGATGATAATAAATGTTTTTACATTTAATGAATTTAATACGGCTTTAATTTATTGCGCCTTTTGTTTTTTTGTTCTGCTTAAATATTACCGTTGCCACAAAATATTTTTTTCTCATTCTCTAACCTTATCCAACAATTCGTTCAAAAGAAAAATTTCTTTCTCGTTTAATGTGGCAAGGCGCTTGTCCACTCTTAGATTTTCATTTTCAATATCATCAAGCAGGCGCAATCCTTTTTGATTTATTAAAACATCAACCCGTCTTCTGTTTTCGATACAAATATTTCTTTCTACCAAATCCTTTTTTCTCAACAGTTCAACAATCCTTGATGCATCACTCATTCTGTCAAGCATTCTTTCCCGAATATATTTTATAGTAACAGCCTCAGGATATTTACCGCGTAAAATTCTAAGGATGTTATATTGTTGCGGAGTTAATTTATACGGTTTCAATAAATCGCTGGTATATTGCAATATCCATTTTCCTGTATAAATAATATTTACATAGCCCTTGTGATAATTATTTCTAAACGGTTTTATTTGTTGTATTTCTTCTTCTAACGTCATTGAATTTGGCATAAACAAATTTGCGCATGTAAAATTGCGCCAAGACATCAATTGAAAATTATGATTTTCATCATTACACAAAATGATTAACATCAGACAAGTGCTGATTCATAAATAAAAACTACTGTAAAAACGGATTTTTATTTTTTAACTGTAAAGTTTGTATATGCATTTTATAATTTGATCCTGGTGGTGAATTAGGTGATGATAATATTGCTACTTCTAAAAAGTACACTACTTTTTTTGTTCCCTTTTCGAAATGATTATGTGCTTTGCGTTATAACTTAATCGCGCAGAAAACAGTTTGATTTTAATTCTGCCTTGCAAAGTTTTTAGCAGCCACCTCTTCCCTATCTCTGCCCTACCTTCTTCGTATCAAGTCCGTTAATTAGTGGAGTATCCCCGAAGAAGTCTCGAACGAGTCCAGAAGGAGACTAGGTTGTATGAGGTGAAAATCTATTCATCAGAATAAATTATTCGGAGGATTTTACCGAAGTAAATTAGAAATGGATATTTGAAATATCATTAAAACATGACATCTATCCTATTTGTTCAGAAGCAAGCCGGGCCTTATTAAAAATAGCCGAGTAATTAAAGGCAATGAAGAATTAAGATGATTACAACTTGCATTGATTGAAAGTGATTTGATTCGGGCTGTTGATAGAGCAAGAGCCTTAGGAACCGATACTATGGTTGAAGTTTATTCAAATTTTCCTTTGAGAATAAGCAATAATTTCATTTATCGTTTGTACGGAAATTATCCGTACATTTGTCTCAACACTTTAGTTATGAGTTATTCAAAAACAATAGAACAATCCCGGTTTGATGTTCGCTTACCTAAAAAACAAAAAGAGGTAATTGAACTTGCCGCAACATTGAGTGGATTTAAGTCCTTCTCTGAATTTGTAGTACATACAACTTACAAAGCTGCATCAACTATTCTAGAAAAACATAATTCTATTTTAGCATCAGAAAAAGATAAAAAGGTTTTCTTTGATGCAATCATTAATCCTCCGAAACCGAATAAGAATCTTATTGGTGCAGCAAAGAAGTATCAAAAATTAGTTAGCGGCAAATGAGCTATATAACATCCCTTTTATCATCAACCCATATAAGAGAAGATTTCTCTTGCGGAAAGGAGATGTTGGATAATTACTTACATAAACAAGCAAAGCAGGATATTAAAAGGAAAGTGTCCGCCTGTTTTATTCTTTCTGAAGATAAGAAAACAATCAAAGGATATTACACCTTAGCAAACACTTCTATCAACAGAGATTTATTACCTGCAAGTGTTATCAAAAAATTACCGCCATCCTATATAAATTTACCAGCCACATTACTTGGTCGTCTGGCGGTAGATAATTCTTTAAAGGGCCAGGGAATAGGAACGATGTTATTGATGGATGCACTGAAAAGGAGTTATGATAATCTGACAACTATAGCATCAATGGCAGTAATTGTTGATCCATTAGATGAGGAAGCTGTAGCATTTTATCATCATTTTGGTTTTATACTTTTACCCGATAGCGGTAAGATGTTTATTACAATGAATCAATTGGAAGCAATCTTCAACACAACCAAGTAAGTTGCTATTTCTATACTTTTAACTGGCGCAAATTTTAGTGGAGCTTACAATACCGAGGGGGTAGTTTTTGTTAACTATAGAGATTCTAGGGATAACCAAAAGCAAAAAAAGCGAAGAATGCTGCAAAATCGGCATTCTTCGCTAAAAGAAGTGTCCTCGCAGAGACTCGAACTCTGGACCCATTGATTAAGAGTCAATTGCTCTACCAACTGAGCTACGAAGACATTTTTCGGACGGCAAAAATAATGGTTTGGTTCTTCACCCGCAATAAATAAAATTGTTTTCTCCGTTTCTTTTCTTAGATAAAACATCAAAAAAATTAAAAGACTATTAAATACGCCTGCATTTACATTAAAAATTCCTATACCAGTTATATTATCATTTCTTACTTAATATATTCGATTCCCAATGTAATTGTAAGTCCCCTATCCCAACATCCATTCTCCTTCGAAAAGCCATAAATCCGTAATACCTACTTTATGAAAACAAAGAATTTTGTGCCCCTATTACTATTATTAGTGGCATGCTTTACAAAAGCACAAATCGTTCCAATGCCTTTGGGCATCAACATCTGTGGTTCTGAATTTGGTGAAGACAACCTTCCGGGAACATTAAACGTAGATTATGTTTATCCCAGCAGTTCAGAAATCAATTATTTCTACAAAAAAGGATTTAAAGTAATTAACCTGCCATTTCGATGGGAGCGTATTCAACGAAAATTAGGTGGCGAATTGGACGAACGCGAACTAACAGAAATAAAAAAGTTTATTGTTCGCTGCAATGCACTTGGTTTAAAAGTAATATTAAGCATGCACAACTTTGGCCGTTATAAAATGGGGGCCTATGAATATATTATCGGCAGTCCGCAAGTAAGCAGATGGCATTACAGAGACGTTTGGAAAAAAATTGCCGAGGCTTTTAAAATGAATGAAAATATTTATGGCTACGCAATTATGTCCGAACCGCACGATATGTGGAATTATTCATGGACACTGTCTGCACAACAAGCCATAACAGCCATTAGAGAAGTAGATAGGAAAACAAATATTATTGTAGGTGGCGATAATTATTCCTGCTCAGAAGAATGGGGAGTCTATAATGATGATCTGAAAATATTAACAGACCCGTCTAATAAAATAATCTTTGATGCGCATTGTTATTTTGATGAAGATCATTCGGGAAGATATAATGTGGATTATGCAAGCAGTCATACCGATGCATATACAGGCATTAAACGTGTAAAACCATTTGTAGATTGGTTAAAGAAAAATAATAAAAAAGGAATAATCGGAGAATTTGGAGTGCCTGCTTATGATAACAGATGGATGATGGTGATGGATAATTTCTTAAAGTATATTAATCAAAATGGAATCAGTGCTAATTATTGGGCGGCCGGTCCGTGGTGGGCAAACTATGATTTATCTATTGAACCAACAGTCTATGGAAATGATAAACCGCAAATGGTTGTATTACAAAAATATATTTACGGTTCAAGAGAAAAATCTTCTTACACTATCAACACAAAAAATTACAACAGTTCATCAGCATCTTATACTCCTGTTATAACATCAACAAATAGAAATCATTCAACCAATCAAAAAAAGAACAGAACAAACACATCAAACACTTCTGCCGTTATTTCTACAGCAAGTTACAGGTATACGGTTTCGGTTATGGGCGAATAATTTGCTTAAGTATAACACCTTTTCGACAATATTGAACTTATCTTTGATTGATATTGTATGAAAAGGTGTTTCTTTTTTTTATTGAGTAGTTTGTTCGTCATTCAATCTTTTTCACAAACCGATAGTATTCCATTTGGAGTGAATCTTTCAGGTGCAGAATTTGGCTTAAATAATTTACCCGGTGTTTATAATACAGATTATACTTATCCTACAACAACCGATCTTAATTATTTTTTGAGTAAAGGATTTAAACTACTTCGACTACCATTTCGTTGGGAACGAATTCAGCATATACTTGGCGGACCATTAGATACCACTCAGTTAAGGTACTTGAATACTTTTATTGACTCTTGCGCAGCAAAAGGAATAAAAGTTATTTTGGATATGCATAATTATGGCAAATATTATATTAACGGAACCGAGCATTCTTTAAGCACTACAGCCGGCGATACTTTAAACTATAAATATTTCTCAGATGTATGGCAAAAAATTGCTACTGCGTTTAAATCAAAACAAAATATTTACGGCTATGATATCATGAACCAACCGGATAGTTTGGTTCAATATGTTTGGCCAATAGCAGCACAAGACGCCATCAATTCAATACGAAATATTGATAAAATAACAAACATTATAATTAATGGCGAGAAAAGATCTTTTGCTGAATGCTGGATAACTTGCAACGATGAATTAAAAAAATTAAACGATCCCTCTAATAAATTAATTTATACCGCTCATTGTTTTTTTGATAAAGCAGGTAATGGTAGTTATATATCTACTTCGTATGATTCGGCGGGTATAAATATTACAACCGCCATTAACCGCATTAAACCTTTTATTGAATGGTTAAAAATAAATAACAAAAAAGGAATGGTTGGTTCGTATGGTGTGCCCGACAATGATAGCAGATGGCTTGTATTGTTAGATACTTTTATGCATTATATAAGCAACAACTGTGTAAACGGAACCTATTGGGCAGCTGGTTCTTGGTGGAACAATTATCCTCTATCGGTAGAACCTAACAGCGGTGGCGATCGAGTACAAATGCAAATACTCACAAAATATTTATATACCACTTGCACGCAGGATTCGGTTGCGGCGGTAACAGTTCCATCTGTATATTTTTATCCAAACCCAACAACCGGAACATTAATCATAGATCAAGGTTTCTGTAACAACTTTACTTCAGTTATCATTTATGATGTAATGGGAAGACGCGTTTATAAAAATACTTTACAACTCAATGTAAACACCATTGATATTTCCAATGCACCGCAAGGAATATTGTTTGTTGTATTACTTTCTCCTACGGGCAACTCTTTCAAACAAAAAATAATCAAGCTGAAATAAGAAAGAGTTTATAATTTGACAGCATAAATTTTTCTATTGATACAAATTTATCCGCTTGGCGATAGTGCATTAACCATTTCATTTGCTGATGTGATTGATGAAACAATTAATCAGCAAGTGCTAGTATTGTTTCATTCGCTTATCCAAGAAAAAATAATAGGTGCTACAGATATTATTCCGGCTTACAGTTCATTGACTGTTATTTATGATTTGATAGAAATAAAAAAACATCATCACAACGCATTTGATTTTATTCATCAGCAAATTAAAAATGTTCTAGAAAATCAACAACATCAAATTCAAAACAATCATCGGTTAGTTAAAATTCCTGTTTGTTATAATGAAACATTTGCGTTAGATATCATTGAATTGGCAGAACAAAAAAATATTGCAGTTAATGATTTTATTCGTTTGCATGCGCAAAAAAAATATCG
>CAILAF010000355.1 GCA_903832075.1 uncultured Chitinophagaceae bacterium | reverse complement strand
GAAAAATCTAAATACTGATTGTTTTATACTCAGCATTTAGATTTATAAATAAAGAAATTATTATAATAAAATTACATGGCTGCCAATTGCACTTTTTGCGTTAACTCCATTACATTTTCGCGGAAAATAGAATCGGTATCCATTAAATCTTTTACAGTTTGACAAGAATGAATAACTGTTGTATGATCTCTTCCACCAAAATGTTCGCCAATAGTTTTCAAAGAATTTTTTGTAAATGCTTTTGCGAGATACATTGTTATCTGACGAGCTTGTACTATTTCGCGTTTACGAGTTTTGTGCAATAGTTTTTCGTATGGAACTGCAAAATATTCGCAAACCATTTTTTGAATGGCATCAATAGTGATTTCTTTACTACTTGTTTTAACAAAGTTCCTCAACACTTTCTTCGCTAATTCCAAATCAATATCCTTTTTATTTAATGATGATTGTGCCAGCAAAGAAATTAATGCACCTTCTAACTCACGAACATTGGTACTAATATTATATGCAACATATTTTACAACTTCTTTACTCATATCTAAACCATCATTCTTCATTTTACGTTCTAATATCTCAATCCTTGTTTCATAATCCGGTAATTGCAAGTCAGCACTTAAGCCCCAACGAAAGCGACTCAACAATCTTTCTTGCATCCCATCCAAATCTTTTGGCGATTTATCAGAAGTCAATACCAATTGTTTTCCACTTTGATGCAAATGATTGAAGATGGCGAAGAATGCATCCTGACTTTTCTCTGCTCTTGCAAAAAATTGAACATCATCAATAATTAATACATCAATCAATTGATAAAAATGTATAAAATCATTGATAGCATTATTACGACCGTGATCTTGAAATTGATTAATAAATTTTTCACTGCTTA
Organism: uncultured Chitinophagaceae bacterium; assembly: GCA_903832075.1. Classification (GTDB taxonomy): domain Bacteria; phylum Bacteroidota; class Bacteroidia; order Chitinophagales; family Chitinophagaceae; genus CAILAF01. The sequence continues at coordinate 6,143 of CAILAF010000355.1, read as the reverse complement.
CATATAATACTACTTTATGTGGATGCAAACGTTTAACATCATTACCAATGGCTTGTGCCAAATGTGTTTTGCCTAATCCAACGCCACCATAGATTACCAAAGGATTGAATGAGTTACCACCAGGTTTTTCAGCAACTGTTTTACCCGCACGACGTGCCACACGATTACAATCGCCTTCTATAAACGAATCGAAAGTATAAGTTGAATTTAATTGCGGATCGATTTGCATTTTCTTTAAACCAGGAATTACAAAAGGATTTTTTACAGGATTATCTATTACCAAAGGAAAATTCATTTCATTGTTACTAAATGTTTTCATACCACTTGCAGGCAAATCCATACTTCCATTTCTACCATTACCGCTATCAACCATAATGCGATATTCTAATCTTGCATCTTTGCCTAATTCACGTTTCAATGTTTTAGCAAGTAAATTCACATAATGCTCTTCAAGATATTCATAAAAGAATTGACTTGGCACTTGAATCATTAAAACATTTGATTTTAATTCAACTGGATTGATTGGCTCAAACCATGTTTTAAAATGTTGCCATTCTACAATGTCTTTAATAATCTTCAAGCAATTGTTCCAAACGGATTCAGCAGTCTTGGCCATAAAAAATAAAAGAATTTATAATGATGTTAGTTAGTTATTGTTTCAGTTTTTCTCCCGTCCAATTTTTCAAACAATTTTTTTGATTGCTAAAAAACTTCGGACGGAATGCGAATATGTAAACTTTATGTTGAAAAAAAAATTTTTTATTCATTTGTTTTTTCCCTTATAGCAACATTATGAGCTTTTACTAACTTTTTTTGCTGCATTCTAGCAAAAGAATAGTCTAATCTCCCCAACTGTAAACCAGCCCAACCAACTTGATTAACCACCGTATTACCATTATTTCTATTACGATAAACTCTTGGCGAATCAAAAAATTTATGCGTATGCCCACCAATTATTAAATCTATATCATAACATTCTTTCGCCAAAATTTCATCGCTAACTTTATCATCAAAATACCTATCTCCTAAATGCGAAAGGCATATAATCAAGTCGCAGCCTTGCTTTCGTAAGTATGCAGCAGTTTTGTTAGCATGTTCAATGGGTTCTAAATAAATAGTTTTCCCAAATAATTCATCGGGCACCAATCCATTCAATTCAATACCCACACCTAATATACCAATCTTTAATTTCCCTTTGAAAAATATTTTATATGGTATCGCTTTATTTTCCATGGATGTATGAGAAAAATCATAATTACAAATAACAACAGGAAATTTTGCAAACTGTAATTGATTGGCAAAATTTTCTAATCCCGCATCGAAATCATGATTACCAATAGTTATGGCATCGTACCCCATCATACTCATTGCTTTTATTTCAGGTTCCCCTTTATAAATATTAAAAAAAGGCGTTCCTTGAAAAACATCTCCGGCATCAAGTAATAAAACATGTTCAACATTACTTCTTATTTGTTTAATTAATTCAGCTCTTGCAGCTATACCACCTAAACCTGCATATTGACTGCTATCCATTGGAAAAGGTTCTAAATGAGAATGAACATCATTAGTATGCAAAATGCTAATAGAATTTGTTTCTTCATTATTTGCAAAAATATTTTTGGGGAATAATGAAGATGCCGCAATCACTCCACCGGCTATTGCTGTTTTCTTTAAAAAATATCGTCTATCAATTTGCATAAATAATTCTATTATCCATTTTTGCTTCAATAGGTTTTGATTGTTGCGTGAAAATTAAAATATATTCAATCAATGCATCTCTTAAAAGATAACCTATGTTTTGTTTAGAAATATTCTTCAGCATGGCACAATCATCGCCACCATTGGCTACATAATCGGTATTGGCTATAACATAATCTGCGTTTTCATTTAATGGCTTATCATCAATCAAAATATTTATTGCTATACCATTTTGCATTTTCATTGTTAAGCCTGATAATGGCCATCCACCTGCATTTGCGATCTTATCTAAAAAACTTTTTAAAACATTTCCTTTAACAGTTTGCAATACAATTAAATTATCAAAAGGCATTAATTCATACACTCTGCCAAGTGTTATATCACCTTTAGGAATATACGAACGAATGCCGCCAAAATTTATAAATGCAACATCAATTCTTTTATTAAATTTTTTCTCTGCCATTTCTTTCATGCAATCTGCCATAAAATTTCCTAAAGAACTTTCGGGTTGCTTATTCAGTAATGTTGAAACAGAAAAACCAATTACCTTATTCATACTACGGTGCATACTATCGGCATAAGGAACCAACCATTTTATAAAATTGCTGTCTTGTTTTAATTGAGAAACAATCTTATAATTTTTAAATTCAACTGTAACATCTTGAGCAAAATTTTTCGCAGAAAAGAAAATAGAACATAGAATGAAAATATATACTGATTTTCTTTGTTTCATGCGACAGTTAGATGAAATTGTAATTTACAAATTTTATGAAAGAATAAAACATTTTTTATTACTGAATTTTGGATATTGATTCAATACATTTGCGATGAAATAAAATATTATGAGTTACGAAATCATTGGTAAACTGGTTGCTAAATTTAATGTCGTGCAACGAACAGAAACTTTTAAAACAAGAGAATTTGTGATTGAGAAATCGGAAGATATTGGAGGAAGAACAATTACAAACTATGTAAAATTTCAATGTGTACAGGATAAAACTGCATTGCCGGATAAATTTAATATTGGTGATGAAGTAAAAGTGTTGTTTAATATAAAAGGAACAAAATGGGTGAAAGATGGTAAAGAAAATTATATTACTAATTTAGATGCATGGAGAATGGAAACAGTAAAAATGGGCGAACAAAATCCTGCTCCGGATTTTATTTCCGATACTCCACCACCAGATGCAGTAGACGATCTTCCGTTCTAAAATAATTTTTGTTTTTTTAGGATAAACACCTAACAACATGCAAAAAGAAATATCTATCAAGCTTAAGCCCAATGAGGCTTTGAATGATACCATCATTAAAGAATATCTTGCAAAAATAATAGGTAAAAGCATCAATGATATTAGCGGCTTCTATAAAACTAAACAATCCATTGATGCAAGAAGCCGACAACAAATCTGGATTAATCTTTCATTACAAACTTTTATCAACGAACCATTTCATCAAAGAGAAATTGATAAAATTAATTTTAAAGAAGTTCATCATTCCAATAAAAAAATAATTATTGTTGGCGCCGGTCCGGCTGGATTATTTGCGGCATTAAAATTATTGGAACAAGGTATTCAACCAATTATTTTGGAAAGAGGAAAAGATGTTCGTGCAAGAAGAAAAGATTTAGCCATACTGAATAAAGAAGGAATTATAAATGGCGAAAGCAATTATTGTTTTGGTGAAGGTGGTGCAGGAACTTACAGCGATGGAAAATTATATACTCGAAGTAATAAACGTGGTAGTATCAATAGAATTTTAAATCTATTTGTACAGTTTGGTGCAGAAGAAAAAATCTTATACGAAGCACATCCGCATATTGGAACAAATAAATTACCAAATATTATTACTGCCATGCGGGAATGTATTATTGAGCATGGTGGTATTTTTTTGTTTGAAAAAAAAGTAACCGATTTTATTATTGAAGATGATATCATTAAAGGTGTAACCACCGCAGACAAGGATTCTATAAAAGCTGATGCAGTTATATTAGCAACCGGGCATTCAGCTCGTGATATTTTTGAATTACTCTATTCAAAAAAAATATTGATTGAATCAAAACCTTTTGCATTAGGTGTTAGAGTTGAACATCCACAAACATTAATTGATTCTATTCAATATCATTGTGCAATTCGTGATGAAAATTTACCACCATCATCTTATAATTTAGTTGAACAAGTTAATGGAAAAGGTGTTTTCAGTTTTTGCATGTGCCCTGGCGGAATCATTGCCCCTGCTGCAACACAGCCGAATGAATTAGTTGTAAACGGATGGAGCCCATCTAAAAGAAACAATCGATTTGCCAATAGTGGTATTGTAGTAAGTGTTGATGAAAAAGATGCATGGAAAGAAATAAAAACTTACAAGTCTCAACTTGCAAGTTACAATCAAAATAATCCTTTATTATTAATGCATTTCCAGCAAATGGTTGAACAAAAATCATTTATTGCCGGTGGTGGAAAATTTGTGGCACCTGCACAAAGAATGGTTGATTTTTGTAATCAAAAATTTTCTTCTTCATTACCTGATTGCAGCTATTTACCAGGCATTCATTCAACAAATTTGCAAACAGTTCTACCCGATTTTATTTATAAAAATTTGCAGGAAGGATTTAAATCATTTGGTAAAAAAATAAAAAATTATTATACCAATGATGCGGTAATTGTTGCAACAGAAAGCAGAACATCTTCTCCTGTTCGCATTCCAAGAGATTCAGAAACATTACAACATCTGCAAATAAAAAATTTATATCCTTGCGGTGAAGGTGCAGGTTATGCCGGTGGTATTGTTAGTGCAGCAATGGATGGTGATAAAGTTGCAACTATAATTGCACAACAAATTCTAAAAACAATAAAATCAAACCAATTTAATCATCAGATTTTTTATTCTCTTTCTTCGAAAGCAATAATTCATTTTTTATTAAAGTATTCTTTTTAAACGACTCCATTTCTTTTCCTAATGCATTTATATCATTATCATTTATTACCGAAAGGCTTGACAGTTCTGGCTTTCCGGCATCCACCCAAGCAGTGAACCAAAAATCAGCAACCAAATTTGCCGAACTAATTAATTGTTCATTGATAGAATTTTTTAATGCTTCGCCATACGCTTTTGCAAATGCAGTAGTATAATATTTTACTTGGCGTCCTCTTTGCATTTGTACTCTATACTTTGTACTATCTGTAAAATTTTTACTAACCTCTTTTTCTTTTCCAAATACATCATTCAGCAATAAAAAAGATTTTCTTACTGCGCTCCATATTGCCAATTCAGGTTGTTTTAAATAAACGGCTTTATGAGTAGAATACAAATTATAATTAGTGATTTCAATTTCGGGAACGACGCTTTCCCATAAAGCATGTATTCCTTTTTGATTTGTTAATTGACCGTCATAATTTGTAGTAGTATGTAAGGGCACATTAGCATCTTCAATATAATGTCCAATATCTGCAGCATAAAATAAAATGCTGTCTTTATTGCCATTTTTAAAAGCTTCAGTTAATTTATTTTTCATGTAAATAACATGATAAGGCACATAACCATATTTCAACAAAGTATCTTGCGAGTATTTAGCAACTGCATCATTCCAATGCAAAGGCATTTTCCATGCAGCCGAATCGCCATAAGCTTCAAAGTCGATAAAATGTTTAGTCGCTTCTGTGGGATCACTATTTCGGCGCATATCCGGTCTTGGCGCATTAGTTACCAGATAATCCATATTCTTATAAAAAAAAGATTGTATGTTTCCAGACAATTCATAAATAGCCAATTGATGTGTGGTTTTATGTACCAAAAAGCCCCAACTTGCAGTAATCAATAAAACTGTTATTAACAAGCTTGTGGTAAATAATCTTTTAACTTTGTTCATGTGGAAAGAATTTTTGCGTATACTGCAATATTATTACAAAACTTGCCCCCAATAAGTAATATTTGTGTGAATGGTGCAACGAATAATTAAAATGCAATACGCAAATAAATTTAGTAATACTGTTTCAAACTTAATTTGATATCATATTTATGAGTAACATTTTAGAACTTAATCATCTTAAAAAATATTTTGCCACACAAAAAGCGGTTGATGATATCAGTTTCAATATTAACAAAGGAAGCATTTTTGGTTTATTAGGTCCCAATGGTGCCGGTAAAACAACTTTGTTGAGAATGATAACAGGAATTTTTTATCCTGATAGCGGTGAAATTATTTTTGATGGAAAAAAATTCCATCCGCTTGATGATATAATTAAAATCGGATACATGCCCGAAGAACGTGGTTTGTATAAAAAAATGAAAATTGGAGAACAAGCATTATATCTGGCTCAACTAAAAGGATTAAGCAAAGCAGAAGCATTGGAAAAAATAAAATTCTGGTTCAAGAGATTTGAAATGCAAAGTTGGTGGAATAAAAAAGTTGAAGACCTGAGTAAAGGAATGAGCCAAAAATTACAATT
>CAILAF010000354.1 GCA_903832075.1 uncultured Chitinophagaceae bacterium | reverse complement strand
GTTTCGAAAAGATAAGGTGCATTAAATTCTTTTGCTAACGATTTTAATTTTTTGTAATTATCGAATGCAGATGAAGCGGCAATTTTATTACAGGCAACCACCGAAATACTTTTTGCTAATAATTTATCGTACACCGCAGCAACATCTGCATTGGCGGTAACATCAATAAAAACACTATTGCGTAAATTTTTTGAAATAATAGTATCAATAAAGTTTTCAAGATTCATTGGATCATTACTTTGCAATTTTTCTTTCCAACTTTGTAAATCAATCTCATTTCCATTATCACTAAACAACATTTTTTTACTATTTGCAATTCCTGTCACCCGAAGTTGTAAGTTTAAATGCTGTAACAAATAATCTTGTTGTTGTTTTATTTGTGCAATTAATTTTCCGCCAACATTTCCGGTACCGACAATAAAAACATTTAATTGTTTGTGAGTTGATTCAAAGAAAGCTTCATGTAAAACGTTTACAGCTTTTTTAATATCATTATGCGAAACAACTGCAGATATATTTCTTTCTGAAGAACCTTGTGCAATGGCACGAATATTAATTCCATTTCTTCCTAAAGCATTAAACATACGGCCTGCAATACCTGTATGGCTTTTCATTTTATCACCAACCAATGCAATGATGGAAAGATCATCTTCAATTTTTAATGGTTCAACTTTTCCAGTTTTAATTTCATATTCAAATGCATTATCAACTGTGTGTTTTGCTTTTTTTGCATGAACCGTATTTACTCCAACACAAATAGAATGTTCAGAAGAACTTTGTGTGATAAGAATAACGTTCACTTGTTCATTAGCCAATGCCTCAAATAATCTTTTTGAAAAACCCGGAATACCAACCATGCCACTTCCTTCCAGGCTTAATAAAGAAATATGATTGATGCTTGAGATGCCTGTTATGATTTCATTACCATCTTGTGTTTTTTCTTCAATCAATGTTCCGAATGCCTCGGGTTCAAAAGTATTTTTTATCCAAATGCGAATTCCTTTCTGCATGGCAGGCTGAATGGTTGGCGGATAAATTACTTTCGCACCGAAATGAGATAACTCCATTGCTTCACGATAAGAAATATATTGAATGGTTCTTGCATTGCTTACCCAGCGTGGATCTGCAGTCATCATACCGGTAACATCTGTCCATATTTCTAAATCTTCTGCATCTAATGCAGCTGCATAAATTGATGCAGTATAATCAGATCCACCTCTTCCCAAAGTAGTTGTATGATTTTCTTTATCGCTTGCAATAAATCCGGGAACAATAAATAAAGATGTGACTGATGATTTTATTTTTTGTTGAATGAGATGATTGCTTTCTTCGAAATCAACTGCTGCAAAACCAAAGTTGGAATTTGTTTTAATGACTTCTCGAGAATCTATCCATTCATGTTTAATATTTTGTGATTGTAAATAATAAGAAATAATTTTTGATGAAAGTAATTCTCCAAAACTTACAATACTATCTTTTGTTCTAGCAGATAATTCTTTTAATCTGAATACACCTTCGCATATATCTTCTAATTCGTTAAAATGTTTTTTTATGGCACTCAAACAACTGCTTTGTGAAGTGACAGGTAATAATGATTTTACTGTATCCATGTGTTTCTTTTCTAAAGAAACCAATTCATCTTTATAAACTTCTTTTCCCTGCGATGCTAATGTTCCTGCATGAATTAAAAGATCTGTTACACCTCCTAATGCAGAAACTACTACAATAATATTTTGATACTTTTTATTTTGAAAAATAGTAGTAACTTTTTTTATGTTTTGTGCATTAGCTACCGATGATCCACCGAATTTTAAAACCTTCATAATGATATTTTGTGCTTAATAATAAATAATAAATTTGATTTTTGTTTATAACAGCAATAAGCCCAATTGTAATATGAAATAGTTTAACCCCTTACAGGGTTGTAATAATGGTAGTAATAGAAATGGCAATGATCAAAGCTTTGGTTGCAATGATGATAGTTAATATGTTATTGTTTTTTGCCATTGATTAAAGATGTGCTAAGATAAGGGAATATTAGGCAGACTATCTAATATTTTTTGTAATTTTCGTGCTTATTCAATGATTGCCTGCCTTTTTTAATTTTTTTTAAATGAATATTTATGTCCGGTTCTGGAAGTTTACAGACTTTTAAAAATCTTGTCGGTATCAAGTTTCAGTTATATAACAGCTTGTTTACTTCATTGCCTTTTCATCGAATAGAGAAGACTGGTATTTTGGTTTCAATGTTATTGTTGAATTGTGAAGAAGGATATAAAAAAAGACTAAGTCCAGTTGAGATTATCAATGATTTTTTTTCTAAACAAACTTCATTAAAAAGCGAAGAAGAAAAAATAGATATTCTTTTTCGATTTGTTCAATACATAGAGCGGCAAGTTGTTTTGTTTGATGCATTGGAAGATGCAGCATTTAAACAAGTGAATGATATGAATGGAATTGGTACTTTAAAACATTTGGCTTTAGAAGTTGAACAATTGCATAAAGAAAAAGAACTTGAGAATAAACTTAAAGATTTTGCTATTCAATTAGTATTAACTGCACATCCAACACAATTTTACCGCGGTGCTGTTTTAGGGATTATTCATGATCTTTCTTCAGCCATTAATAATAATAATGAACATCAAATATATTCTTACTTGCAACAGTTAGGAAGAACGCCTTTCTTTCAACAACAAAAACCAACACCTTATGATGAGGCTGTAAGTTTGATTTGGTATTTAGAAAATATTTTTTATACAGCATCTGGGAAAATCATTTCATTCTTAAAGAATAATTTTTCAGGATTGATGAATGAAGGAAATCCAATAATAAGAATGGGTTTCTGGCCTGGTGGTGACAGAGATGGAAATCCATTTGTAACTGCTTCAACAACTTTACAAGTTGCAAGTGCTTTACGTGGTGCAATAATAAAATCGTATTATTTAGATGTTCGAAAACTTAAGCGCAGACTAACTTTCAAGGGAGTTGATATTGCATTGAATGATTTGGAAAAAAAATTATACGATAATCTATTTATTCCTGGTCATGAATGTGATTTGAAAAAAGATGAGATATTATCTGCCTTGAGAAATATACGTTATCAATTAGCTTACGAACATAATAATCTATTTGTTAATTTAATTGAGTCACTAATTAATAAAGTTGAATTGTTTGGACTGCATTTTGCTTCGATCGATGTAAGACAAGACAGTACTGTTCATTCAAAAGTTTTGGATGATATTGCATCAAGAACCGATTTACTCGGAAAAAGCTATTCAAAGCTTTCTGCAAATGAGAAAATTAATGTGCTTTCAAATGTATCATCAAATATTTCATCAGATATTTTTGAAAATGATTTATTTAAAGATACCATAGAGGTAATAGCATCCATTAAATCTATTCAACAATATAATGGGGATGTGGGATGTAATAGATATATCATCAGTCAGTGTAACAGTGCATTGAATGTAATGGAAGTATTTGGATTGTTTTTATTAAGCGGTTGGGAAAAACAAAAGTTGAATATAGATATTATTCCATTGTTTGAAACAGTTGACGATTTGCAACATGCCGCATCAATAATGAAACAATTATATGAGGATAAAACATACGAGCAGCATTTGAAAAGAAGGAGTAATAAACAAACTATCATGTTAGGCTTTTCTGATGGTACAAAGGATGGTGGTTATTTAATGGCGAATTGGAGTATTTATAAAGCAAAACAAGAATTATCAGCCATTTCAAAATTATATAATATTAATGTAGTTTTTTTTGATGGACGCGGAGGACCGCCTGCTCGCGGTGGTGGAAAAACACATCAGTTTTATGCTTCCATGGGGAAAGATATTTCAAATAAAGAAATACAATTAACTATTCAGGGGCAAACCGTAAGTTCCAATTTCGGTACAGTTGATTCCGCGCAATTTAATATTGAACAATTAATTCATGCCGGAATCTCAAATGAGTTATTTGCACAAACTGCAGTTACCTTAAAAGCAGATGAAGAAAAATTATTAGAGTTATTATCAGTCGAAAGTTATATCGCTTATAAGAAATTAAAAGAACATCCATATTTTTTAGAATATTTAGGTCATGCAAGTCCACTACGTTTTTATGCGGAAACGAATATTGGATCAAGGCCATCAAAACGTGGCGGCACATCTCAGCTATTATTGAAAGATTTAAGAGCCATCCCATTTGTTGGAGCTTGGAGTCAATTAAAACAAAATGTTACAGGATATTATGGAGTAGGAATTGCGTTACAAAAATTAGAGAAATCAGGAAAATTAAAAGAATTACAATCACTTTACAAAAATTCTTTATTTTTCAAAACATTGATTGATAATTGCGAGATGGCCATGCAAAAATGTTTCTTTCCTTTAACTGCTTTTTTAGCAGATCATCCAAAATATGGAGAGATATGGCAAATGATTTATAATGAATTTGAACTTACAAAATCTTACATCAATAAACTTTCGGGTCATCATGAATTAATGGCAGATTATCCGGTTGACCAATTATCTATACAAATGCGCGAAAGAATTGTTTTACCTCTGATTACAATTCAGCAATATGCCATAACGAAAGTTCGCGAGTTAGAAGAACAAAGGGTAGAGCCACCCATTAAGAAATCGTTTGAAAAATTAGTGATGCGATGTTCCTTTGGAATTATCAATGCGGGAAGAAACTCTGCTTAGAAAATAATCAGAGGACTTCATTTTTAATTGAAAAAAAATCAAAATAACTCATATTATTAGGCATTGTTAATTAAATTTAGCTATTTTTTTTAATTTTATTTGATTTTTTCGCTAAGTTGTGTCCT
>CAILAF010000353.1 GCA_903832075.1 uncultured Chitinophagaceae bacterium | reverse complement strand
GAACTGCAATTGGAGAAACTTACCAAACTACCGCTGCGCCTGCGTTTGGGAAGTTTGGATTATGTAAATAAAATGGAAGGAAAGAAGGATTGATTATTCAGCATTCTCTAACTTAATATTTCTTTTTGTTGCTTCTTCAATGATTCTTTGTTTTAAAGCAACACTATCCGATTCAACAAAATAATGTTCCAGATCAATGAATTTTCCAAAACTACTTTGTTTGTATACCGTGCAACCATTCTCTTCAACTTTTATACATTGCACATCATTCCATTCAACTTTTTCTTCTTTGGCAAAATACGGATACAACCAGCGAAAAGAAGTTTCAGAAAATTCAAAAAAAAATTGATTCTTCTTTTTAAAGAATAATTGCTCAATTAGATAGTAAATAATAAAAAGATTACCTATTAAAGGAAAAAAATTACGCTTCTCCAAACCATCTTTAAAAGCATCAATAACAAACCATCCTAATATAACAATCATAATGAAAAGCAGTGTATTCAATATCTTTTTACTCAATTTCCATTGTTTAAACGGCGGTTTGCAATAAAATATCTGTTGCATATTTATGCATTTACAGTATGTTGTTTCAATACTTTCTTAATCGCATTCACCATCTTCTCTCCTTTCTCTTTTAATTGATCATCAGTCCATGAAAGATTAATGGCAGTGCAAATGCAACGACTCATTAAATCATCACTTACCGGAAAAGTTTGTGTTTTTAATTTATCCAAAGCATTTTTTTGAACATCACTTAAAGGATATAACGATACGCCATTTTTTAAATGATGCCAGTTTCGTATATAATGCCAGTTATTATTGATGTAATGAAAATTTCCTGCAAAAACATTTTGCGCTTTCATCTCATCAACAAATGCATGAGTAATTTCTGCTGTTGGTAAAAACCAACATAAAAAAGTACAACTATCACCGGAAGGATCAGGTATTTGTCTGAATGAAACTTCAGGTATTTCTTTTAAAACATTTTTCAAATAAGTATGATTCTTTTTTTGAATCGCTAAAAATTTATCCAACTTTCTAATCTGCGCTAAACCAACAGCAGCATGCAATTCGCTGATTCTAAAATTATATCCGATGAATGGATGTGTATCAGCACCACGATCAACTCCTTTATGATCATGACCATGATCGGTATAACCATCACACTTAATATAAACATCTTCATTGTTAGTCATTACCACACCACCTTCGGCACAAGTAATTGTTTTTACAAAATCGAAACTAAATGTTCCTGCAGCGCCAATGGTTCCAACATGTTTTCCTTTATATGTTGCACCGATACTCTGACAAGCATCTTCCAATAAAATTAAATTATGATCGTCGCAGATTTTTTTTAACGCATCAATATCAGCCATACTTCCGCACATGTGAACCGGCATTACACATTTTGTTTTTTTGGTGATGGCATTTAAAACTGCTTGCGGATTTAATGTTAATGTTTCATCCACTTCAACCAAAACCGGAATAGCGCCAACACTTAATACTCCTTCAAAACTTGCAACAAATGTGAATGCCGGCATAATTATTTCATCGCCTGCACCAATGCCTAATGCAGCCATAGCAGTTGTTAATGCCGATGTTCCGCTGCTTGTTAACTGTGCATATTTACTACCGAATGTTTTACAAATTTCTTTTTCTAATTCAACAGATTTCCAAATGCCTTTACGCGGACCATCAAATCCGTAACGCATTAATATTCCTGTTTCTAAAACATCGTTTACTTCTTTTCTTTCTTCATCACCAAAAAATTCAAAGCCGGGCATAGTTGTATAATTAAAAATTAATAATTAATAATTGACAATTGCAAAAGTAGATAAATAGTAAATCAGAAATAGAAAGTCAAAAGTTAAAATGAAAATTGCAAATCGTATATCCCATATCGTAAATCGTACCTTCGCATCATGAAACCCGTTTTATTTTATTGTTACGATGCCTATTGCGGATGGTGTTATGGATTTAGTCCGGTGATAAAAAAAATTGCAACCGAATATCAATCACATTTTGAAACAGAAGTTTTATCAGGCGGTATGATCATCAACGAAAACAAACAACCCATTGGTGCAATGGCTCCCTATATTCAAAAAGCGTATACAACCGTTGAAGAGCTTACAGGCATTGAGTTTGGCAAAGATTTTCTATGGCATATTTTTAATCCCGATTTAAGTGATTGGTTTTTAGATTCAGAAAAAGCAGCGATTGCGCTTTGCATTTTTAAAGAATATTATCCGCACAGACAAGTTGAATTTGCAAGCGATCTGCAATACGCATTGAATTATGAAGGAAGAGATCTATGCGATGATGAAAGTTATCGTCATCTCTTGGAAAAATACAGCATTCAACCAGAAGCATTTTATACAAAACTGAAAAGTGAAGAATACAAAGACAAAGCTTATTACGAATTTCAATTGTGCAAACAATTACAGGTAACAGGATTTCCCTGTGTGTTGATGCAAACTTCAGAAACAAAGTTTCATTTATTGGCAAGAGGATTTACAGATTATGAAACTTTAAAAACAAGAATTGAAAATTTATTGAATGAGTTACAATAAATAAATTTCACTTTATTTTTTTACCGGACTCGAATGCAATGCTATTCTGTTTCCTTCGCTGTCAATAAACATTGCCATAAAACCTATATCATCACTGATATTTGTTTTAGACATCACAATGCTGCCACCGGCAGATACAATTCTGTCTAAAATAATTTGCAGATCAGGATTGCCGTTCAAATACACTAATGCACCGTCTTTCGATGGTTTATAAAATTCTGGATGATAACATAAAGCCCCTCCTGTTGTTCTTTCTTCGATTGGAAACATGCGCATTTGTAATCCATTGGGAATATCCATCGGAATTAATTTTGTTTGAAAAATATTTTCATAAAATCTGGTAGCTCTTTCAATATCAGTAACCGGAATTTCAAACCAGTTAATTGCGTTTTTAAAAGTCATTGTGATAGGTTTTTGTTTGTGATAAATAATTGCAAGTTCACAGGTAACATTGTAAAGCACCGTTTCGTTTTAAGGGAGTATATCTTAGGATAAAAGTTAT
>CAILAF010000352.1 GCA_903832075.1 uncultured Chitinophagaceae bacterium | reverse complement strand
AATTGTAGTGTATGGTTTAATGCTGTTGTAAGAGGCGATGTACATTATATAAAAATTGGCAATAAAGTAAATATTCAGGATGGTGCAGTAATACATTGCACTTATGAAAAACATCCAACCAATATTGGTAATAATGTTTCTATTGGTCATAATGCAATAGTGCACGGTTGTACTATTTATGATAATGTGTTAATTGGTATGGGCGCAATTGTAATGGATAGATGTGAAGTGCATAATAATTCTATCATTGCAGCCGGTGCGGTTGTGTTAGAAGGAACGGTTGTTGAAGCAGGAAGTATTTATGCAGGCGTGCCAGCAATAAAAGTAAAAGATGTTTCGCAGGAATTGATTCATGGAGAGATTGATCGCATCTCAAACAATTATATCAAATATGCTTCTTGGTTTGAATCATGTAACGAAGCGCCTTCAAAATAATTAAATGAAAAAAATTCTTTTTTTATTAATAGTAATCATTTCTTTTAGTTCTTGCAGCATATTCCAAACTAAAAGGAACAGAGTGCCGATTGGCTATGAAAAATTAATGGGTAAATATTTTGATGCAAATGGAAGAAGAACACCGTATAAACCAAAAAACAAAAAAGAAAAGAAAGAATATAAAGATATTGTTCGACAAATGAAAGAAGATAAAAAAACAACGATAAAAAAAGAAGGAATTAATTATCATTAACTCCAATGATTTTCTTTCATTGTTTCCATGATGGTTAAATAACTAATATAACGTTCTTCAGAGATGGAACCCTTATTCACAGCGGCTTTCACCGCACAGCCGGGTTCATTAAAATGTACACAATTATTAAACTGACAATCATTCACCAATTTTTTCATCTCCGGAAAATAACCGCTTAATTCTTGTTTGGTGATATCATCCAAACCCAATTCGCGAATGCCTGGTGTGTCAATAATTTTTCCACCAAATGGCAAATCAAACATTTCTGCAAAAGTGGTGCTGTGCATTCCTTTACCGCTCCATTCACTTACCTCTAAAATTTTTAAATCTAATTCCGGGAAAATAATATTTATAAAAGTTGATTTGCCAACGCCGCTGTGTCCACTTAATAAAGTGGTTTTATTTTTTAATAAAGTTTTTATTTCATCAACACCTTTGTTTTCTATAATGCTTGTCAGCACTACTTTGTAGCCGATAGATTCATAAATTGATTTCAGTAATTCAAATTTTTCTAATTCTTTCTTTTTATAAATATCAGCTTTATTAAAAACAATAATGGCAGGTACATGATACATTTCGCAAGCCACTAAAAAGCGATCAATAAATCCTTGTGATGTTTTTGGGTCTTTCAATGTGGCAAATAAAATACTTTGATCTAAATTAGATGCAACAATGTGATGCTGGTGTTTATTATGCGGACTTACTCTTGCAACATAATTTTTTCTTTCAGCAATTGATGTGATGGTGGCAGTATTTTCTGTTTCATTTTCTAATTCCATTTCAACTACATCACCAACAGCAATGGGGTTGGTAGAAGTAATGCCATCAATCTTCAACACACCTTTAATACGAGCGTTAAAAGCCTTGCCATCATTGGTTTTGGCAACATACCAACTGCCGGTAGATTTATAAATGAGCGCCTTCATTGTAGTACGAAGATAGTATGGAACATGTTTTATGGAAACTTTTTAAACAAAGTCAATCTCAAAATCATTTCAATAATAATTAAAATCAATCCCGCTAATAAAAAATTTAAAAACTCATCAGTATAACGGTTATAAGAAGTTACCTGCACTTTATTTTTTTCTAACTGATTAATGCTTTCATAAATTTTCTTCAAAGCTTCAGTGTCTGTTGCATGAAAATATTGTCCGCCGGTTTCTGTTGCCAACTCTTTTAATAAAGCTTCATTAAATTCTAATTTCTTTTTTTGTGTAGTTGTACCAAATGCAGATTGCACCTGCACATCCATTTCTTTTTCGCTTCCCACACCAATGGTATAAACTTTTATGCTATATAATTTTGCCATGTTCTTTGCAATATCCGGTGGTATAACTCCACCAAAATCAACACCATCAGTTAATAATATAATTATTTTACTTTTCGATTTACTGTCTTTCAATCTATCAACACTTGTT
>CAILAF010000351.1 GCA_903832075.1 uncultured Chitinophagaceae bacterium | reverse complement strand
TTTTATTGAAGAAAGACTTATGAAGTGCTTTATATCATTATTAAACATCTTCGCTGTTTACGTTTCGTTCAATTATTTTCTATACGGCTTTTTTATGAGGTCGGATTTACTTAATAAAAATAAATGCCCAATAGAAATGCAAATGCTGCATTCACAGTAGTACAAAAAGCTGAATAAAGTGAATGAACAAACGGCCGTGAATCGTTTGTTCTTGATTTTTTTCTCCCTTTTTTGTATCAAGACAAAAAAGGGGATAAAAATTTTAAGAGAAATAGAAGTAAGTATGAATTGGGTATAAGATAAGCAGATGCTTCGCTCGGCAAGACACAAAAGACCAACACCCAAAAACTAAAGACAAATAAAATACGTATCTTTGATTAATAAAATACACGTGTAATGTCTACGAAATTAACATTGACCGTTGATGGAAGCGTAATTGGTGCTGCAAAAAAATATGCACATAAAAGAGGAAAAAGTCTTTCGCATATTGTGGAGAATTATTTGATGTCAATCAGCAAAAAAGAATCTGATCAACTTTCTATTTCTCCGAAAGTATCTAAATTGATTGGTGTAATAGATCTCCCCAAAAACTTTAATTATAAAGTTGAATTGCAGAAGGCAATCGTTGCGAAGTATAAAAAATGAAACAGGTTTTCTTAGATACCAATATTGTTATTGATCTGCTTGCAGACAGAAAACCATTTTCTATTGCTGCTGCTCAAATTTTCAATTTGGCTGTTGCAGGTAAAGTTAAATTATACATATCGGCTGTTTCATATAATAATATCTATTACCTGTTGCGACAATCATTGTCGAATAATGAAACCATAAAATTATTGAATGAACTAAGTGAAATGGCAGAGATTGCTGATGTTTCGAAAGCTGTTATCAAAAAATCGTTGAAATCGGAGTTTAAAGATTTTGAAGATGCCATTCAATATCATTGTGCGCTCAGTTTAAACAAAATTGATTTCATCGTTACACGAAATACCAAAGATTTTAAAAAATCTGTGTTGCCTGTGATGAATGCGGAAGAAGCAATGAGTATCATTGAAAATGAGTAAAAGAGAAATTTTTATCTTACTTTTCTTTCTCTTAAAAGAAAAGAACTAATTAATTTGAATCATTTTTTGCTCAGGCCGCATGGCCTCGTGTTCACAGCGTCGCTGCATTCGCTTCTTCACAACAAGCTTCGCAAGTTGTGATTCCGCTTTCGGCGGAACCGAACCGAATGAGGCGACTAATGTGAACACTGTTGATAAAATATAAAATCATTGTAAGCACGGAAATACTTGAAACCGGAAACAATAAAGCATCATCAATAAATGCCCAATGAAATGCAAATGCTGCATTCACAGTAGTACAAAAGCTGAATAAAGCGAAAGAACAAACGGCCGTGAATCGTTTGTTCTTGATCTTTTTCTCCCTTTTTTGTCTTGATACAAAAAAGGGAGAAAAGGTTTATGAGAAACAGAAGTAAGTGTGAATGGATCATAGGATAAGCAGATGCTTCGTTTCGCTAAGCAAGACACTACAAACCAACCCCCAAAGACTAAATACTAATGACAAACGACTTTTATTTTGGTAATATCCTTCAAAAAGCAAATATTGCCTCTTTGGACTACTTTTGTATATTTGCATCGTGGCTGGTTTGAAAAAGTATAGAACAATTATTACTTATAAAGAATACTTTGAAGAGTTTCTTAGTAAGCAGCGACAAAAAGTAAAAGAAAAGATATTTTGGACTTTTTTGTTAATAGAGCAAGTGCAACAAGTTCCGGAAACGTATTTAAAGCATATTGAAGGGACGGAGGGGCTATACGAAATACGTGTTCAATTTTCAAGCGATATTTTTAGAATATTTTGCTTTTTTGACGAAGGACAACTTGTTGTTTTAGCAAACGGATTTATCAAGAAAACACAAAAAACGCCAAGACAAGAAATTTTGAAGGCGCTGAAAATAATGGAGGAATATTATGAAAACAAAAAATAATAGTAAGACGCTTGCTCAACTTATTGACGAAGAGTATGGCAAAAAGGGGACTACAAAAAGAGACGCTTTTGAAAAGGGCTTTGAAGCGTTTAAGTTAGGTGCAATGATTTATGAAGCAAGAAAGGAACAAGGTATGACGCAAGAGCAACTCGCAGACAAATGCGGTACAAACAAAGCATATATTTCAAAAGTAGAAAATAACATCAAAGATGTTCGCATTTCAACATTGCAAAAAATTGTAGAACTTGGATTTGGTGGACAATTGCA
>CAILAF010000350.1 GCA_903832075.1 uncultured Chitinophagaceae bacterium | reverse complement strand
ATGCCTATTATAAATCCCCGGAAGAGATGCAGCAGAAAAAACTGGCAGAGGATGGAGCTGAATTAATAAAAGAGATTATTTCGAAAGGCGAAAGCAGGGTGGTTGAGTTTAAATCAACCTTACGGTTTTGCCTGAATAAGCAAACTGTCCAAAACTATGTGGAGCACAGTAGTTTTAAAAACCTTGCGGCATTCTTAAATTCTGATGGTGGTCACCTTTTTATTGGTGTTGAAGATTCCGGAGAGATCCGGGGATTGGAAAATACCGATTTTGCCACCTTTAGGGGTACAAACAAAAAAGATGAGTTCTTAAAGCATTTTGATAATCTGACTGAAAAATATTTCGGGAATGGTATAGCCGGATTACTTAATGTCCGGTTTCATGAAATTGACCAGAAAACTATTGCCGTGGTTGAAGTCAAAGGAAAATCGCCGGCGCCGGTATTTCTTAAAAATCCCGATAATGCGAAGGAAGAGTTCTACATTCGCCGTAATGCCAGCGCAATATCTCTTACTATGTTTGAGTTTTATAACTATGAAAAGGAGCAATGGAAGGGATGAACTTGTATAAAATAGCAAAACATGTCAGAATTTAAACCCAATCAATCTGAAACAGATAACGATATAAAGGAGGGTAATTCAATTGCTTGTCTTGTGAATATTTTATCTCACTATGACATTAAAACGCATTTTACTCAAAATGATAAAAATGCCAATATCGATGGAAGGATTGAGTTAATGACTGATAGACGTGTTTATGGAAATATTACTGTTCAAATTAAAACTTACCCTAAGAAGTACTTCGGTCGATCTAAGTATGATTTCCCAATTTCCCTATTTGGATATGCACAACAATGCTTAAATGAAGTAGTGTTTTTATTTGCGGTTAATAGTCAGGACAATATTTCTTATTGGAAGCACATTGATAATTCGCTAATTAGGAAATATGAAGGAAAAAACCTTCAAAAGTCTATTGCCATTCACTTTGAAGATAATGAGGTCGTTAATAAGTGCAATATTGGTGAAACAGTTAAGAGATGGAAGGAATTATTCAAAAAAAAATGTGATTTAATAATTCAAACAGAAGCCATTAATCAAGAAAACGAAGATCTTAAGGCACAAATCGAAAAATATCAAGACCCGACGTTCACATTCGCATTAGGTAGTGTGATTAAGCTTCAGCGATTTATTGATATGTATAATTATTTGCTTGATTATGAATACAATGTCGTAAAGCGTATATATTTCCCAGATGCATGGAAGATCGGGATTGCCGTTTTTGAATACCAAACTAAAGGGCTATCTTACATTATTCACAAAATTAAGTATGGTGGAAATGGACTTCTGATAAAGGAGATCCCAGTTGGGAATATAAAATCTTTTACTAACTCTTCTACGATTTCACGAAATTCCAGAGTAAATGCCATAGAGGATGATCCTGATAAATATGCACTTAGCTTAGTACAAGGCAAAGTTAAAGAGTTACTTAAAAGTAAAAGTGTTCTATTCTTAACTAAAGAAATTGCAACTGAATATGTTTTTGATTTTATAAATCAAGATGGTAAATATATTAATATCAATCAAGAGGAATCCTATGAATTGATTCCACTTAAGGTTTTATTAGAGGAAAAGTATCCACAATTATGTGAGCGAATTCCTATTGTGTTGGTGTCTAGAATTGGTCAGATAGAAATAAATAATTTCTATAAATGTATTCAATTTCTTGTTAATGGCGGAATTGCAAAAATTGATGGGATTTATCCTAAGAAAGGCAAATATGGAAGAACTGGATATGTTTCGGATTGGTATTCACCTGCTTTAGCCTTTGAAAAAGTAAAGTTTGTTTATAAATTATTGCCATCACTTTTTGATGAATATATTGTCAATGTTTTTCCAAAACTTAGTGATACAATTAAATTCTTTGATGGATATGACTTAATACTTGTTAATCTAAACTATATTGAACATCCGCAGATTATTGTTCAATATCTTAAGCTTCGCAAAGGGAATATTGTTCCTCCTGAAATAATTATCACATTAGATTATGATGCAGATATTTACCGAGAAAACGACATTTATGCAACGAGTTTATTTGGCAGATATTTTGATTTTAACAAGCCAATTTTTTATAAAGGTAATCAGTACGAAATGACAAAACAGCAGGGTGAAGACACCTTATTATTTTTTGGTAATTATTATATCCACAATCTTTTATATGATTATTTGAATAGAAGGTTTAAAGATTATTTTGAAAAAAAGAATTGATAAAATATGATTTAGAAGCAAATTATATTAATGCAAAAAGTGATTATTATTAATTCTAAGGGATAAAAAAAAGTCAGACAAATCGAATATATTAGTTGGAATAATTGCTAATTACATTATTTGTGCCGTTTTTGTGTAAACGATGAATACAATGAAAAAAAAATGAGCTATATTGGTATTCAAAAGCATATAATACATTAATAGGATGAACAATTGGATAGAAACAGCATTGCAAATTTTGGCCAAAAGCCTTAATCCTGTTCCTGTTGAGTTAAACGAACTCGACTGGAAAAGCGGTCTGTCTGATAAAAATGAACGGCTTGCCCAACACATTTCGGCATTTGCCAACTACCCGGGTGGTGGCTATTTGGCTTACGGCATTAGCAATTCCGGCTATTCTGCTCCATTAACCAAAGAAGAAATGGATACCATTATTCAAAAACTGGGAAATATAGCAAGGAACAATATGGCTCAACCTGTCGGCATAGATCATGCTATTGTTGAATATCAAAATAATCCGGTATT
>CAILAF010000349.1 GCA_903832075.1 uncultured Chitinophagaceae bacterium | reverse complement strand
TTGCGATACAAACCATAGGCTTCTTTACCATAACCGCTCATGCACATTACCTTTTTGCCTTCTACATTTGCAGCCATTGCATCCCAAATAAATTTGCGGGAAGATGTCCATGCAAAATCTCTTACCATATCAGCTTTAAATATCCATGTTTTCTTTGCAGTGCTTTTTGTTTTTTCAGATGCAGTTGCCTCAGCCAATGTAACTACTTCAACTGGTTCTTTTGCTGTTTGCGCAATAGCCCAACGCTTTTGTTGCGCAGCAGTTAATACCTGCGCATAATTTTGTCCTTCCCCTGTTGCTAAAATAATATGATCAGCAGGAACAGTCATTTGCACTTTAAAGTTTCCAAAGGTTAATGCAAATTCACCTGAACCCACAAATTGATGATTCTGCCATCCCTGAAAGTCGCTGTACACACATAAACGCGGATACCATTGCGTCATAGTAAATAAATAATTGCCGTCTTCAGGAAAAAATTCATAACCACCGCGACCGCCCATTGATAAACGATCAGAAATTTTATAACTCCAATCAATATTAAAAATAAATTTTTCACCCGGCTTTAATTTAACAGGTAGTTCAACACGCATCATTGTTTTATTGATGGTATATTTTAATGGTTTACCCAAAGCATCTGTGATTTTTGCAATCTTATCTCCATAACCATTATCTGATTTTGCTTCAACAATTCTATCAATCTGTGTTGTAGTAACGCCTTGTGCAGATAAATTACTGGATGATTGATAATTCGCATTATTGATACTGCTATGTTGGTTCTCATCCAACTGTAACCATAAATAACTTAATACATCAGGTGAGTTGTTGTAATAAGAAATGGTTTCACTTCCGGTTAATTTTAATGCTATTTCATCCAATGAACATTTAATATCATAATCAGCACGTTGTTGCCAATACTTTGGTCCCGGTGCACCGCTTGCTGTGCGATATTCATTCGGTGTTGGAAGAATAGTTCCTAACTGTTCAAACTTATTACCGTGGTTTGAAGTTGGATTATTCATAATGTTCTGCGCACTTACCATGATGGTTGATACGCAAAAAAACAAAACAAGTAATTTTCTCATCAGTGTTTATTTTAGTGTTCAATATAAAAAATTATAAATGTTGCCAAGGAATTCTTTCTATTGCCATTTGCAGTGCCAATGCAAAAATTGCTGCCGAACCAAATAGCAAATATTCTCTTCTGTTCACTTTAAAAATTCCTACTAAGATAAATGAAATGAACAAAATGATGGATACTATTAATATTTGTCCGGCTTCTAATCCGATATTAAATGCAAATAATTGAGTGATGATGCTCTGATCCTTTCCCAGCAAGCTTTTTAGATAATTGCTAAACCCAAGTCCGTGAATCAATCCGAAGAAAAGTGCAAAGAAATAAATGATCGGGAACTTTGATTTGAATGTAAATTTCTTTACAAACAAATTGCTGATAGCAGTAATAAAAATAGTAATCGGAATTAAAAATTCAATCCATTTAGTAGAGAAGTGAACAATGTTCAATGCACTTAATGCCAAAGTAATTGAATGACCAATGGTGAATGCAGTAACCAATACTAAAATCTTTTTCCAATCAATCAATTGATAACGCATACACAATGCTGCAATAAATAAAATATGATCTATGCCACGCAAATCTGCTATATGGTGATAACCTAAACTAAAGTATAATTGAAAATCGCTCATGTGTTAAAGTTGAAAATTAATGATGACATTTGCCATACACAAAAATGATTGTTGAATGGTAAATAGTTTATACCAATGGATAATGACAGGAGTAATTGCCTTATTACATCCATTTTATGTTTCTGTAATTGAGATACAACACAATGCAAAGGATAATAATATTGATATAAGTGTTCGCATTTTTACTGAAGATTTAGAAACAACTCTAAAAAAAATAAACACTAAAATAGATTTGATACATCCCATTGATCAATCTCTCAATAATCAGCTTATTAATAATTACATCACTAAAAAACTACAAATAAAGATTGATGGAAAAATTTATCCATTGCATTATGTTGGTTACGAACTACAACAAGAAAGTATATGGAGTTATTTTGATATTCCCAATATTTCAGCTTTAAAAAAAATAGAAGTGGATTGCAGTGTGTTGTATGATTTTGAAACCAATCAAATCAATATCATTCATGTAAAAGAAAAAGGAATAGAGAAAAGTTATAAACTCGATTATCCTAAAACTAATGCTTCATTTGATTTTTAAAGAAGTTTATTTTCCATCTAACTTAACAATTACATACTTCCTTACTTCTTTATCTCGTTCCAACGGATTAAGAAATTGAATACTTAAAAGAGTAACATGGAAATCAGGTCCGGTAAATAATACTTTCATCTGCGGCCAATCTTTTTTAACAGCACTTACACTATCGGCTGGCATCATAATAATATCGGAAACTTTAAATTCATTTTTATCATTTTTATGCTGATAAATATGTTGCGAATAAAAATCCATTGTTCTTCCTTCAAACATTCCATAAATAAAAATATTGTCCTTCGGTAATGAATGTTCATTTACAAAATCAGCAGCTGTATTACCGGCTTGATATTTTAATAAAGCCGGATAAAAAGAAATGTTCAAGAATAAATTAATGGCGATAATAGTATAAAACGAAGCTTCCAAAATTTTATAATAACTATTCTTGTCAGCAAACAAAACAGGAAACATTCCCAAACAAACAAAAAAGCAAGCGACAGCAGTAAAGATTGAAACAGATTCAAAAACAACTGCAATCAGCATGATTACACAACTCCACAATACTATATAAGTGAACAATTGA
Source organism: uncultured Chitinophagaceae bacterium (assembly GCA_903832075.1). Taxonomy (GTDB): domain Bacteria; phylum Bacteroidota; class Bacteroidia; order Chitinophagales; family Chitinophagaceae; genus CAILAF01. The sequence continues at coordinate 8,597 of CAILAF010000349.1, read as the reverse complement.
AAAATTAATACTGGCTTTTTGAATTTTATAAACTCATTTGTTTCTAATAGTTGATATAAAAAATTGCCGGTAACAATTGCAGCAAAAGGAAATGCTACAAAAATATAATGGGGCAATTGTGCTTGACTACTGGCCAATGCACAATAAGTTAAAATAAATCCACCGGCAGTTATATACTCCTGCCCTTTTGATAAAAGAAATTTTTGCTGAACAAGTTTTTTTATACTGAAGAAAAGAGCAATTAAAAAATAAACGATCCACGGTAAAAAACTCCATAACATATTTTGAACGAGAAAAAAGAAAGAACTATTTTCTTTCCATTGACTCGCACCTGTAATGCGACCAAAACTTTGTGTCCAATAAAAAAATTTCAACCCCGATTTTATAACAACACGTTCAACTATTTTTCCCGGATGCAAATCATATTGCTGATACAATCCAATACTCATCGGTAATAACAAAATACCGATAATGATAATTCCTACAATATATTCCCATCGAAAAAATTGTTTCCATTCTCGTCTTAAAATAAAATGCGGAGCAAATGCAAATACCGGGATCATCAATGCTATCGGGCCTTTCGTCATCATACCTCCTGCAATAGCAATGAAGCCGCAAAAAAAATATTTCCATTTTTTATACTCATACCATGCAGCCAATTGCCAAATGCTAAATGCAACCCAACCCATTAACATGGTATCTGTTCTTACATCATGATTAATTAAAAACATTGCCTGACAAGCAGCTAAAACCAATGCACTTAATTGCGCAATTTCTTTTTTATAATAAATAAATGCTAAACGATAAGTTGAATAAATAGCCAATAAAGAAAATAATAAAGAGGGTAACCGATACGACCACCCATGTACACCAAAAATTTTCATGCTCAATGCAGAAAGCCAAAAAAGCATGGGTGGTTTATCTAAATAATCTTTTCCCAAATCAAATACTTGGAAAAAACTTTTATTGTCGAGCATTTCACGACTGATAGATGCATATTGAGCCGCATCAATTTCCATTAAAGGAATAAAAAGACCAATCACATAAACAATGATACATGAGAAAAGAACAATCAACGCAGCACGGTTTGAAATCATAAGTTTTTGGATTGCGGATTAAATAACTGTAACTTTTCAAATGTACGATTAAAAATATATGAAATAATAAATCCTATTATAGAACCTAAAATAGCACCGCAAAAAACATCTATCGGATAATGAACCCCCACATAAACTTGACCATAACTAATGGTTGCTGCCCAAACTAGAAAAGCATACCGCCATTTACCAATAATGTTTTTTAATGTTATAAAAATGAATACTGCAAATCCAAAATGATTTGTTGCATGAGATGATGGGAAACTATATCCCCCTGAACAATTGTTCAATAACAAACGAACATGATTAGCCAGAATACTATCTGCACAAGGTCTTGACCGCATCACTAAATTTTTAATTAAATGTGAACTTATTTGATCTGTTAATGCGACAGTAATAATTACAAACAAAATCCACCATCCTGCTTTTTTACCAACATTGATAAATAAAAAAATAATAAGAAAAAGATATAATGGTATCCATGTATTGGCATCTCTCCACCAAGGAAAAACGGAATCCAAAAAAGAATTATGCCAATCATTATTGATCTTAAAAAAAAGATACATGTCTTGTTTATAAAGCCACCACCAAATTCTTTCCCAGAATGTTATTAAAAAAATATTTGAGATCATCAGAGTATAAAGATAAAGTTTTGAAGTTTTACTTTTACTTTCTTTAAAAGATGAAACAAAAACTTATTCCGTTTATGTAATTTTACAATCAGCAGCATCTATTCTAAAATTAATTTTATGAGAATAGTTTTTCTTTCAATACTTATTGTAATCGGTTCATTTTGTAAAGCACAAAACAAGTTAGATACTGCCAACATAAATAAAGATATTACCATTATTGTTAGATAAAATGAAAAAAGATAATCATCCGGAAGCCATGCCCAATGCAATTTCAGGAAAAAATTATCAGTTTGATACATTGGGAAATAACGGACAGGGATTTAATTTATACAAATCACATGTGGATGGAATGATTGTGGCAAAACCACAACAAGCCAATACTGATAACATGCCTGTAAAAGGTTTCAACAATCCAAAATCTTATATCATTAAACCGGATAGTTTAAATAAAAGAAAAAATTAGCACTACTTTTTGTTTGTATCAAAAGGTTACAGATAAATGCACAACCACAGAATAATTAAATTTTTTCTTTATGTTTGCATCATCATAAATTGTTATGCATGGCACTCATTAAAAGTATATCCGGAATAAGAGGAACCATTGGCGGTAAACCCGGCGACACATTAAGTCCTTTAGATGTTGTTCGTTTCACTGCTGCATTCGGCACTTGGCTTTCGCAACATTCCTCTAATAAAAAAGTGGTTATTGGTCGTGATGGAAGAATCAGTGGCGAAATGGTACAACGTTTAGTAGTTAGCACATTGAATGCATTAGGTTTTGATGTGATCGATCTTGGATTAAGCACAACACCAACCGTTGAAATGGCAGTTAGTTTTGAAAATGCATGTGGTGGAATAATTTTAACTGCGAGCCATAATCCAAAAGAATGGAACGCATTGAAATTATTGAATCATAATGGAGAATTTATAAGTGGTGATGATGGTGCAAAAGTTTTAGAGATCGCTGCCAAAGATGATTTTGATTTTGTATCTGTTGATAAATTAGGAACTTATTCAATCAATAATAATTCTTTACAACAACATATTGATGCAGTGATCAACTATCCACTGGTTGATATTTCTTCAATCAAAAAAAGAAAATTCAAGATCATTATTGATGCCATTAATAGTACCGGTGCCATTGCAGTTCCTGAATTGTTAAAAGCATTAGGTGTAAAAGATTTTACTGTGTTGAATGCTGAAGTAAATGGCAAGTTTGCGCACAATCCCGAACCATTACCACAACATTTAACCGAGTTGTGTAATGAAGTAAAAAAACAACATGCTGATCTGGGTATTGCTGTTGACCCTGATGTAGACCGTTTATGTTTTGTTTGTGAAGATGGAACTTTGTTTGGTGAAGAATATACTTTGGTTACTGTTGCTGATTATGTTTTAAAGAATAAAAAAGGAAATACAGTAAGTAATATGTCTTCCACACGTGCATTAAAAGATGTAACCGTAAAAAATGGTGGCGAATATTTCCCAAGTGCAGTCGGTGAAGTGAATGTAGTGAATAAAATGAAAGCAGTACATGCGGTAATTGGTGGTGAAGGCAACGGTGGTATTATTGTTCCCGATTTGCATTACGGCAGAGATGCATTAATTGGTATTGCATTGTTCTTAACACATTTGTCAAAAGAAAAGAAATCGGTAAAGCAATTACGCAATACTTACCCCGATTATTTTATGAGTAAGAATAAGATTGAATTAGAGAAAGGATTTGATCTGAAAAAAATATTCTCGCATATTAAAAGCAAATACAAAAAGAACCCTATCAACACAGAAGATGGATTAAAGATTGAATTTGATAATGATTGGGTTCATCTTCGTACAAGTAATACCGAACCTATTATTCGTATTTATGCTGAAAGTAATTTCGAAACCACAGCAGCTAATATTGCCCCCCGAATTATGAAAGATATTAATGAAGCGATGTAAGTGTTAGATACTAAATAAGAAGTACGAAATATTTTTCACTTTTCATTTTTCATTTGCATAACTGCTTTTGTTCATTCTGTTTGAATTATTTTACTTTTACCAACTATGCAAAGAATTTATTTAGATAATGCAGCTACTACTCCACTTGATAAAGAAGTGTTAGCAGCCCTGATGCCTTATCTAACTTCTCATTTCGGAAATCCTTCTTCTATTTATAGTTATGGAAGAGAAAGCAGATTGGCTATTGAGAACGCAAGAAAATCGGTTGCTAAAATTTTACATGCACATCCATCAGAAATATTTTTTACCAGTGGTGGTACAGAAAGCAGCAATACCGCCATCCTTGCCGCAATCAGAGATTTAGGCTGCAAACATATTATCACTTCAAAAATTGAACATCATGCTGTATTGAATACGGTTGAATATTTACATCATAATAAAGAAGCTTCATTGAATTATGTGAAATTATTACCGGACGGACATATTGATTTGGATGATTTAGAAAATCTATTATCAAAAAGCAAAGAAAAATGTTTGGTCACATTAATGCATGCGAATAATGAGATCGGTAATATTACAGACATTCATGCGGTTGGAAATTTATGCAAAAAATACAACGCCATTTTTCACAGTGATACAGTTCAAACTGTTGGTCATCTTCCATTTGACTTAAGAAAAACAGCTGTACACTTTATTACTGGCTCAGCACATAAGTTTCACGGACCAAAAGGTGTTGGAATTTTATACATCAATGAAAATATAAAGATCAAACCTTTTATTAAGGGAGGAAGTCAGGAAAGAAATATGCGTGCCGGTACTGAAAATTTGTATGGTATAATTGGTTTTGCTAAAGCATTAGAATTAGCAACCACTAATTATGATATTGAAAGAGTTTATATAAAGGGTTTGAAAGATTATATGTTGGAGCAATTAAGAAAACATATTAAAGGTGTTTCATTTAATGGAGATACATTTGATAAAAGTTTGTATACAATTTTAAATGTCAGTTTTCCCGAATCTGAACGAACTGAAATGCTATTGTTTAATCTTGATATTAACAATATTTGTGCAAGCAGCGGTAGTGCTTGCAGCAGTGGAACAGAAAACGTTAGTCATGTAATTAATGCAATTAAGAAAGATCATAATACTATTGCTGTTCGCTTTTCTTTCAGTAAACAAAATACCAAAGAAGAAATAGATACAGTGATTGAAAAGTTAAAAACAATAATTTAATTACACACTTTTATTCTATTCAGGATCATTTCATGAATAAAATATAGCAATAAAAAAACCTCGCTGAGTTCGAGGTTTTTTTATTTTGAATAATCTTATTACAGAATTATTGTTTTATTTTAAAATCTACTCTACGATTAGCAGTTCTTCCTTTTGCTGTCTTGTTATCACCAACAGGATTAGCATCACCAAAACCAGTCGCAGTTATTCTAGTATCGTTAATTCCTTTTTTCACTAAATAAGCTTTAACAGCATCAGCTCTTTTTTGAGATAAAATTTTGTTTTTATCAGGTTTACCTGCATTATCAGTATAACCTTCTACTGCAACATTTAAAGATGGATGCTGAGTTAAAATAGTAGCACCTTTATCTAATTCTAATTTAGCAATTTTAGTTAATTCAGCACTGCCAGTTAAAAATTGAACATTCTCTGCTTTGAAGTTGAAATCTTTCAATTCAGGGCAACCATGATTAGAAGCCGGTCCCTTTTCTGTAGGACATTTATCTTCTTCATCATTTACACCATCACCATCTGTATCTGGTATTGGACATCCTTGATAACGAGCAAGACCCGGAACTGTAGGACATTTATCTTCTTCATCATTGATACCATCTTTATCAGTATCAGGAATTGGACATCCTTGGTAACGAGCAACACCTTTAACAGTTGGACATTTGTCGTTTTCATCATTGATACCATCTCCATCAGTATCAGGAATTGGACAACCTTGGTAACGAGCAACACCCGGAACTGTAGGACATTTATCCAAGTTATCGGGAATACCATCACCATCTGTATCTTTTGGTGGTGCAACTACAACAACTGGAGGTGGTGGCGGTGCTACAACAACTACTTCTTTCTTATCAAAAATCGGCGAAGAGATTCCCAAAGAATAATGGAAATTATAATTACTGAAATCAGTAACTTTTAAATGATAAGAAAATTGCAAGTTCACAAATGTTTCATCACCTAAATTAAATTGCATTCCTGTACCAACAGGAAGGTATGCTGCAAAATATGTTCCACCATACATGGATATACCAGCACCAACAGAAAGGTATGGAACAGCAAAATAATTATCAGTTAATAACTTTAAATTAAGATTTGCATCTGTTTCTAATAAAAACTTATCGGTAGTAGAAGTGGCAACCCCACTTTTATAAAGGAAAGGGTATTTCAAAAATGATCCACCCAAGTTTGCCATGAAATCAACGTTATCATTTATTCCATTTAAATATTGAATACCAAAACCAGGCGTCATATTTTTTGGTTTAGACCAAGCTCCGTCCCTAATGACAGTACCAAGACTGTTAGAGCCTAACTTGTCGGGAGTAGCAAAATCTTTCAGGAAAAAATTTACACCAAGTGTCGGTCTTTTTTTCAAGCTCGTACTTTGGCTGAACGATATTGATACCAAACAAACAGCAATAAACGAGAGGATAATTTTCTTCATAATCAGTTTTTTAAGTTTTGCAAAAATAATGGGTGATTTTGATTTTATGAAAATTAAGATTCTTTTAAGAATTAACAAGTTATTCATCATCCGGTTTATCCACAATCTCCAATGTTACCTTTGTTAAGCCTTTTGACAAGAATCCAAGCTCTTTTGCTGCACTTCTCGTCAAATCAATCACTCTTCCCTTTTTCTTCATACTTGGATGCATCCTGTCGTTAATCCTAACAATTACAGTCATCCCGTTGCTTAGATTGGTCACTTTTACCCAAGTATTCAATTTCACACTATTGCTTGCGCCGGTCATTTTCTTCTGATCAAATATCTCTCCGGTTGAAGTTTGCGTTCCTTGCAAACTTCTGCTGTAAAAACTCGCAATCCCTTTTATTAATTTAGGTTTGGATTTTAAAACTACTGTATCATTTTGACCAAATACTTTACCATCCATTAAGAAAAGAACACATAAAAGGCTGAGACAATATTTCATTTTTAATGAATTTGTTTTTTGGCCAACAGCCCTCCCCAATCGTTAACGAAAACCAAATAAAATGCAATTAACTAAAATTATCTTAATCTGATGCATTTTATTTTTATTAAATAAAATGAAAATCATTTCCCAAAAGTCTCTTATGAAAAACTCTTCAGCAAAAAGAATATACAATCATTTACTGCTATTTGGCTTTTTTAAATAAATTGTTTCAGTTTGAAAATTATTAGAAGGTTCATAATCAAACGGAAGCATGGTTGCCATTTTTTCCCACCACGACCAATAACCTTCGGCAAATAAATTTTGCGGATCAAAATAACTTCCATTTGCATACACTTTTACATAATCAGCACTTAATAATCCAAGGATAGATTTTTGAAAACCCATTCTAGTTTTTCGCGGTAAATATTTTATGTATTCATTGGGTACATCTTTTCTTCGGTATCTGACATCTAAAAAATTAGAAAAAGATAATACACTAACAGTAGTATCAACAGGTGATAATAAATTGCGCTTGTTTAATAAAAAGGGGAAAACAATTTCTGTTACATCTTTATTATTTATAACCGCGTTATAATAAAACAAAGTATCCACATCAGGAATGGTAACTACATGATACTGATTTTTTGCTCTTTCAAAAAGATCATACACTCTGTTTCTCTCTTCATCATTCACTTTTTTTAATGCATGTACTTCAAAACCCTCTTTAACTAATTCGTCTTTAAATAAACTGCGCATAAAATGCGTCATCGAACCATAATAAACTTCTTCCCGTTTTTTCTTCCAGTTAACTTTGATGCTGATTCTTTTAGAAGCCATTTCTTCAAACAATGGATAGCCGGTAAAGAGTAAAAACTTAGAATCAAAATTGAGTCTGAACTCTTCTAATTTATAATGAATGATATATCCCAATGTTCTGTTTTCAATAATGATGGGTTCATTGGCAAATGCAACCAATTCATTTTTCTTTTCTAAAAAATGAAATTTAATTACACTTTCATTTTTTATCGTGCAGTTATAAGCATAAGCCGATGTGCCAATAAAATTTTCAATAAAAAGGCTGCCCCATTTTGCCCATCCGTTTTTATCAAATGCTCTTACTTCAACATTTCCCAGATCATTTATTTTAGGTTTTAAAGTAATTACTAATTCCTCAGGCAGCTTGTCTGTTTGAATATTTTGCACATAAGTTTCATATCCAAAACAGGAAACAATCAAATTAAATCTTCCATTCATAGAGAACTTTAAAATAAATTCTCCATTATTATTTGAAGCAATGCCAACAGACGTATTACTAAGATATACAGCAGCATTTGCTACAGGCTTAAGAATATCGCTTGCAACAATTTTTCCTTTTATAGAATAGGTTTGCGAAAATGAAACTGAAGAAATAAAGCAGCAGAAAACAAATAAAATTGTAACTCTCATATTATTGGTTTGAATAATTATTTCTTCCAAACTGTTTCGGGTTTTGTATAACCGAATACAGTAAACTTATAATTTCCTTTAGTTTCTATTTCATCATCACCATGCTTGAGATACACAGCAATTGCACCATTGCCACCACCAAATGACATAAAAGCAGGTGGCGGATACGCTTTAATCATAGCAATATCATTTGGATTAATACCATACCAATCAAATGAATTCAAATCTTGTCTTACTTCATCTACAAAAATATCAACATTAGATAATTCAGGTTTATCCATCTGAAACTTCGTTTTCCCTCTCCATATTAAAGAATATTTATTTTC
>CAILAF010000348.1 GCA_903832075.1 uncultured Chitinophagaceae bacterium | reverse complement strand
TGAAAAGTTAAAAGTGAAAAGTGAAAAAATAACCATTGAAGATATTTCGGTTCATCAATGGGATCCATACAATGCAGATGTAGCATACATTTCAGCAAAAGAAGCTTTAGAAATATTATTAAATTGGATGAAAAAAAATAATTTAACTCGCCTCATTACAAAAACACAAATTATTATTGCACCAAGTTATGATTTAAAAATTGCGAAAGGATTGATTACAAATTTTCATCAACCGCAATCAACTTTATTGCTATTAGTTGCAGCCATTATTGGAAATGATTGGAGAAAAGTATACGAATATGCGATGCAAAATGATTTTCGATTTTTAAGTTATGGTGATGGAAGTTTATTATGGAGAAATAATGTTAAGCAGATATGACGGGTATTACAATAGTGAAAGTTGTTCCTTTGCCTAAAGCACTATCCACTTTTATTTTTCCTTTATGTACATCAATAACAGTTTTAACATAGCTCATCCCTAAACCAAATCCTTTTACATTATGTACATTACCTGTATGTGCACGATAAAATTTTTCAAAAATTCTTTTGACACTTTCCTTACTCATTCCAATCCCATTATCTTCAATTGCAATTATCAAAGAAGTATTAGAACTATGAGTAATTACTTTAATAGTTAAATTCTCTTTTGAATATTTGATTGCATTATCAATTAAGTTAGAGATCAAATTCGAAAAATGAATTTCATCAGCTGCAATCATATCATTCTTTGCATTTAATAATATTTCAACTTTTGCATTTTTTTCTTTCAATTGTAAATTGAAATTTTCAATTACATTTTTTATAACATCATGCGCATGTAAATTTTTTAAAGTCATTTGTAGTTCCTGCTTATCCATCAAAGCTGCTTGCAGTATGGTTTCTACATGCTTATTCATTCTTTTGTTTTCTTCTTTGATGATTCCGCTGAAATAATTCATCTTCTCTTTATCATTTAGAACCTTTTCATTTCGCAAAGCATCAATAGCAAGAGAAATTGTTGCCAAAGGTGTTTTAAATTCATGCGTCATATTATTTATGAAATCACTTTTTATTTCACTTAATTTCTTTTGATTCAACAAAGTTTTTACTGTAACAAAAAATGCCGCAACGATAATCAGCATAAATAATGCAGCACCGGCGATGATCCATTTTAAACTTGACCAAACTTGTTTTTTAATATCAGGAACAATCACCCACAAAGTTTCTGTTTGTCCAATAGTTTCTATATTATCTGGTGTAGTTTCAGGCGCAATTGGTATGATAATTTCTTTATTATGTATAGAATCAATATACTGCCGAGAAAAATCTTTCGATTTCATTTCAAATTCACCATCCGTATTTACAATAGCAAATTCAAATTCCAAATCCTTCAATTCTTTATTATCGAATTGAAGTTTTAATTTTTCATAAATTTCTTTTTCCGAAAATCTATCTTCTACCGACAATGGTTTAACTAATCTTAAACCTAATCCAGTACTCCCGCTTCCAAATCTAAAAGATGGTTTGCGTGGGATTAAACGATATGCATTTCCATTATATAGAGATTTGCTTAAACTTTGTGCAACTAAACCTGCTTCATTACTTACTCGATTTAAAATTTGTCCACGTCGTACTTCCAATAAATTACTTAACCAGGAAGCCTGTAAAAGAATCAGGCCAACTAACGATAATGAAATGAGAACAATAATAACGGGTAAAATTTTCTTCATTATCACAAATATAATATTCCAAAAGCCATAGCAAATAAGTAATTACAGCTTTATCATCCTTTTAACGATAGAATAATTAATTAAACTTGTTTTTTTGAATTAAATATTATGTCTTAATTTTCAAATATGGTTCAAGTGCAATCCGGCATATTATTAATTTCAGATCCATTTTTAAAAGATCCAAATTTTTTAAGAACTGTTGTATTGTTATGCGAACATCAAACCGAAGGCAGTCTTGGTTTTATTTTAAACAGATTATTTCCACAAACTATTGGCGATTTAATTAGTGGTTTGGAAGAATGTAATTTTCCTGTTTATTATGGTGGTCCTGTTCAAAAAGATACTATTCATTTTTTACATAAACGTCCTGATTTAATTGAAGAAGGTATTGAAATCATTGATGGAATTTATTGGGGTGGCGATTTTGGTGAAGTTGTTGAATTGATTAAAGAAAAAAAGTTATTACAAAATGATATTCGCTTTTTTCTTGGTTATAGCGGATGGGGAGAACAACAATTAGAGAATGAATTAAAAGAAAAAAGTTGGATAACAAGAGAAGCAATGCGCAAATTAGTTTTTCATAAAAACACAGATGCTATTTGGAAAGATGCATTAATAGATTTAGGTGGAGAATATTCGCAAATGACCAATTATCCAATTGATCCGCAATTAAATTAAATTTTCATTTCAGGAATTTCGCCTTTAATAATTAATCTTCCTGCTGTTTTATTTTTTATTTCCTCAACAGTTACGCCCGGCGCACGTTCTAATAAAACAAAACCTTCATTAGTAATTTCTAAAACTGCTAATTCGGTAACAACTTTTTTTACACACTTCACTCCTGTTAATGGTAATGTGCATTGCGGCAATAATTTACTTTCACCTTTAGGATTTGTATGCATCATTGCAACAATAATATTTTTTGCACTGGCAACTAAATCCATTGCGCCACCCATTCCTTTCACCATCTTTCCCGGAATTTTCCAATTGGCAATATCGCCGCTATCACTCACTTCCATAGCACCCAACACAGTTAAATCGATTTTACCGGCACGTATCATTCCAAAACTTTCTGCACTATCAAACAATGCAGCACCTTTAATTAAAGTA
>CAILAF010000347.1 GCA_903832075.1 uncultured Chitinophagaceae bacterium | reverse complement strand
TAAGTTCTACCAATTCAAATATTGTTACTGAGCAATTAAATTGTGTAGTTACAGACCACCAGTTGAACAGCGATCATGATAAAGAAATGATTCAATTTTTTAATGCACCTTGTCATTAATATACAAATACAAAAGAATAAATATTAGATATTACTGAAAGGAATTAAAGATTGTTTTTCATCAAAATAATATTCAAAAGGATAAAAAATCAACTAATTTAGTTGTATTAAATTTCAATTATGATTTAATTATGCTTTAATTAATTATTAATTGAACTTGATTCTTTATGACAAAGCTGAAAAAAGGAAAAGAAGAAATAATTTACTTGTTAACGAAAGTAAAAGAGAAGTATCAATTAGATACCGGAATTGAAATTGTACAAAATACTAACAGAAAAAACTATGAAGGTCTTGCACGTTTACTTAGTGAAATAAGCAATCAACTACCCTATACTTTTGACTCATTAGGACATGAGCATTATAGTCCTGACAACAATCGGAATGCCCCCGAATATCCATTCAGAAAATATGATATCACCGGTGGCCAAATAAAAGATGCTGTATCCGGAATTGTCTCAAACCCCAGGCCATTTCTTGTTGATGCTTGTTATATTTATTTATATGGAGTTGGTCGTAAACGTTTTGAGGAAAATCCTTTAGATAACAATTTGATCGCAACTTCTGAAGCTGAAAATATTAGCCAAATTTCAATTGACAATAAAAGTATTTCACAAGACCAACGAATTCTTTCCCTTCAAAAAGAGAATGAAAATAAATCGGATAGAATTAAGCTTTTGATGAGTGTATCGGGTATCTTTTTTTTCTTACTAATCCTTTTCTCCTTTCTATATTATAATTCAAATAAAAAATGGAAAGAAATAAGAGCAGATATGAATATTATGCCCTATCAACCTACAAAAAGCGAAATTGATAGTTTGGAAGGTATATGGTTATGTTACACCGGCTCACCTCAAGCTAGAATAACCTATGCAGATAGATACCATAAAGCGGTGCTTAATGTCGTTGAATTTAAATATAAAGACGGTTATTTTATTTACAATAGATATGGTGCAAGTTTTGACCATATTGGGTATGCGCAATTTGAATCAAAGAATGTATTATCCATATACAGCAGAATAAAAACTCCTTTTGATAATACAGAATCTCCCAGGCATTCTCTTATGAATTTAAACTCAAATAAAGATTATATAAGTGCCATTTCTGCTTCATGGAACTTTGATGTAGGCATAAACAATAAAATTATTGGTATAAGAGAGATTTATGTAAAACAAGGTAAAGGCGGAACTATTCAGGAAGTCTTTAACGAAATAGAGAATTCGAGTTGTCAATGTAAAATTATTGAATGGCATCAAACAGATAATAAAGTAAAAACTTTTTATTTAAAAAATGAACTTCTTGACACATTTGAATTCAAAGAAATAAGACCACTCTTAGATGAAAATAGTATTCTCTTCAAAGAACCAGAAGAAAAAACAATTTTACTTAAAGACAGTAGTAAGGTAAACCACTAAAAAAGTTTGGATAAATAGGCAATACAACTTTGACAGGTTGTTGGAAATTGTTGTACGATCAACCTATCCAAAACGTACCCACAATCAGTTTTGTTCCTTTCTGGTGTATAGATGATTTATATTAAACACACAGTATTCCCACATTAAATCCACATTTTACCACATAAATGTGGTGAAATACGATTTTATTGTATATTTAATATAGATTAAACATGAATATCTTATCCGAAAATCATCAGTAAATCATCATTCATATAACTCTTTACAACCTATATAGTATCAATAATGGCGCGTAATACAGAACAAGGTTTAAGTGGAACAATCGGGAATTTGGTATTCTATACCATGAATGGTAAAAATTATGTTAGATCAAAGCCGGGCAAGCAAAATAAAAAAAGAAACCAAAAGCCCAACCCGTTAAATACTATTTTCGGTACGGTATCGGCTTATGGTTCGCCAATGATAAGTCGGCTTAGCAAAGTTTTGCTTTTCCCTTTTGGATTAAGTACTTATAACCAACTAAGAGGATGGATGCGTAATCAATATGCCGCTCATGCACAAGATATAAATTGGGAACTATCGGTACAGGGAAGCAGTATTTGTAAGATCAGCAGCAATATTGATTTGCGCGATTTTTTAACCATTCCATTAACCGTAAATGATTCAGGAAACGGTTTAATTACAGTTTCCATTCCTGCCATAAACCCTGTAAAAGATATTAAAGCACCGGCACGTACACAACTCATCAATTTAAAACTGGTGGCAGTAACCTCAACATTCGGACAAACCCAGGGTTCTAATAGTTTTTGTATGGAGCAATATAATTTTAATTGTAACAATCAATTATTAGCTGCTAAAGAAATTGTATTGAATACCGGCGCAACAGCAGGCAGCATTGTTATTGTTGTTGCTGCGATTGAATACGCATTATTTGGTTCACTTAATAATAATTATACCACTAACCCGAATTGGTTACCTGCTGCAATTATTGCAATGGGAAGAATGAAATAGTAAAAAAACAATAAAATGAAAATAGCTTCTTAATTTTCTTTACATGATGACAGAAAAAAAATATAAAATAGTTCAGCTCATTGATACATTGGAAGCTGGTGGTGCTGAAAGAGTATTGGTAACATTATCCAATATTTTATTTTTAAAAGGTCATGCAGTTACTGTCATCACAACTTTGCAAAAAGGTTCTTTAGCAGAGCAATTAAACAAAGGAATAGAAATAAAAGAATTAAACAGAAGATCGAAATGGAATTTGAGTGATATGCATCGCTTGATTCAATGGTGTAAACCATTTGATATTATTCATGTTCATTCAACACATAATCTCCGTTATGTTTTTGCAGCAGCAAAAATATTTCATTTAAATAAACCCATTTTCTTTCATCACCATTACGGAAGTATTGAAACGGATAAAAGAGTTGAATGGAATCAAAAATTTATTTTCCCATCAACTATTTTAATTGCTGTGTCCAGAAAAATTTATGATTGGGCCATTCATGATTTAAAAATGGAATCACAAAAAGTTTTCTTATTACCCAATATTGTTGAAAAGCAAATTTTATTGCAAAGAAAAAAAAGAACTTCATTAACGCAACTTGTTTTGATTGCTAATTTTCGTGCACAAAAAAATATTGAGTTTGCGATTGAATTGATGAATGTATTAAAAACAAAAATGAATGTTCATTTAACAATTATTGGTCAGCGTGCAGATGAAAAATATTGTACTGCCATCAAAGAAAAAATTAACGCATTGCAATTAAATGATTTGATCTCCATTAAACATGATATCATAAATGTTGCTTCAGTTTTACATCAATTCGATTTGGCAATTCATACTGCTACTTCTGAAAGCGGACCATTGGTATTAATGGAATATATGGCAGCAGGATTACCTTTTTTAACTTATCAAACAGGCGAAGTGGTTCATCAAATAAACAATGATCTACCTGAATGTATCATTGATAATTTTGAAATAGAAAATTGGATAAATAAAATTAATCATTTGCTGCAACTCAATGCAGATGAGCTTTCACAACGATTACAAAATACTTATGCAAAGTATTATTCTGAAGATGCATATTATCATTCATGTATCAATATCTATGAAAAAGGTTTGCAATTAGAGGCATAAAAAAATCTGTCAGGCGAATTCTGACAGATTTAAAAAATAATTTTCATTTCTATTTATTCTTTCTTCAATGCAACTTTATATAAAGTAAAGCCCATTAATAAAAAACAAATGGCAGCAAAGAAGAAATAAGCATTTTCACTTCCCAGCAATTCAGTTAATTTATGTTCTGCACTCCATTTACTGATGGCATTACTTATATTATCATTGACCGATAGCATGGCAACAATAACTCCGGCCAAAGCGCCACCAGCCACTAATCCTGTAGAAAATAAGTTTCCTTTTGATAAATCTTCTTCTTCGTCAGCATTGAATGATTTTTCTTTTTTATTTTTCTTCCAATCAACAATTCCTCTAATCGCACTTCCTGCAAAAATGGGAAGTGTAGTACTTAATGGTAAATAAATTCCAATTGCAAAACTTAATGCCTTAATGCCGCACAATTCCATTACCAATGCAATGAATGCACCAACAATTACAAATTTCCAATCAAGATTAAACGATAAAATTCCTTTGATCAATGTTGCCATTAATGTTCCTTGCGGTGCAGGTAATTTTTCGGTACCAATGGCATGTTGAATTCCTTGTGCCAACATTTCGTGTGATGGTGTATCTAAAATTTTTATGGTAGCACCAATTGCAATTGATGAAACAATAGCACCAATAAATAATGCAATTTGCTGATAACGCGGTGTTGCACCAACTAAGTACCCTGTTTTAAGATCTTGCGATGTTGCACCTGCATTTGCTGCAGCAATACAAATCATTCCACCAACAACCAATGCCATAGGCTCATATACTTTGCCTGTCCAACCAACGGCAATAAATATTAAACAAGTACCCATAATTGTTGCAATGGTCATACCGCTAATTGGACTATTAGATGAACCAATCAATCCAACAATACGTGATGCAACTGTTACAAAGAATGCACCGAATATCAATACCAATACACCAATCAATAATTTACTGCCAATATTATCGCCGGGTATTTGAGGTAATACCGCCATTAATACAACTAATATTAAACTGCCAATGCCAACAACTTTTATTGATAGATCTCTTTCTGTTCTTAATACTTTTGTTGTGGTATCTCCTTCGCTTTTTAATGAGCCGATACTTCCTTTAAAAGAAGAAATAATGGTAGGAATTGTTTTGAATAATGTGATGAAACCACCTGCGGCAACGGCTCCGGCACCAATTTGACGGATATAAGCAAAATACAATGCAATGGAATAATCATTGAATAAATGTGTAACAGGATTCCATCCGCCTTTACCACCGGCTTTATTCATATCTAATAAATAACCTAATTTTTGTTGTTGCAATGCAACCACATCGGGTGATACCAATGCAGATAATAACGGAATAAAAACAAACCAACTTAATACACCACCTGCTACTAAAATACCGCCAATCTTCGGACCAATGATATAACCAACGCCCATATAT
>CAILAF010000346.1 GCA_903832075.1 uncultured Chitinophagaceae bacterium | reverse complement strand
CCCTCTGGTACATATCTATTTTAGTGCGAAGAACTTTGTCCTACTTAACAGTTTATACTAAGGAATTCAAAAATCATCTTTCTGTTGCCTCCAAATATTCAAGAGATGAAATTATGAAATCAATTTATCCCAATGCTTTAAAATTGGGTTTTGTGAATATCGGAAATGCAGTTGTAACCAGGTCTTCGGTTATTATTGGAGCGTTGTACTTAAGTTTACATGATATGGCTTCATATGGAATAACAATTCAAATCGTATGGGTTTTGGCTTCTGTCGGAACTGTGTATTTTTCAACTTATATTCCAAAGATAATTCAATATAGAGCTCAGAGTAATGAATCAGCAATAATAAGAATATATCTACACAGTTGTTTGTTTCTGTTTTTTACATTTCTTATCGGAGGTGCCGGGTTATTGCTATTTGGAGATAAAGTATTGATCTTAATTGGTAGTAAAACCCAATTGTTATCAAATATTTTTATTTTCGCAATTCTATTAATACTTTTTCTTGATAACAATAGAGGTATGGCTGAATGGGTACTTTCAACAAAGAATGAAATTCCTTTTTTTAAAGCATCGCTCTTTACTGGCGGATTAATGTTAATACTATTATTTATATTCTTAAAAAACACTAATCTTGGAATTTGGTGTTTAATACTAGCACCGGGCATTGCACAAAATTGCTATCAAAACTGGAAGTGGCCAATAGTGGTTTTCAAAGAACTAAATATTAAGCTTTCTGACTTTTATAACAGTATGCATTTTGCTATACGACAGATTAAGAAATTACATATTTAATTTTTATGAAAATATTTTACGACCATTATGCATTTTCATATTTGAAGTTCGGTGGAATATCTCGATATATTAGCGAACTTCTTAAACATATCCCAAAAGAAAATTGGAGTACAAGTACTTTAGTCACGAATAATCGACATATTCAAAATTCAGGTTTAATAAAAACTGCAGGTTTTTTACCTAAAATGAATTTCAGAGGTAAAGAACGAATAATGTTTAACCTGAATTTGCCTTATACCAGATACAAATTGCGAACTGAAGAATGGGATGTGTTTCATGCAACGTGGTTTGCAACACCATATTTGAACGATATAAAAAACAAACCTGTTGTAGTAACAATACACGATTTAATCTATGATGTCTTTTTCAAGGATAAAGACATTCCGTACAAAGAGAAAATCATTAATATGGGTAGAAAAAGCGCAGAACGTGCTGATAAAGTCATCGCGGTTAGCCAACATACAAAATCTGATATGGTACGCGAATGGGGAATTGATGAGAAAAAAATAGAGGTTATTTATCATGGAGTTGATAAGACTCCAAAATCAATATCTTCAACTCGAATAATTGATAATCCTTATATATTTTTTGCAGGAGGAGGTCGTAGTTTGAATAAGAATTTTGAACATCTTGTAGAGGCATTTGCTATTTTGAGCAACAAGTATGAAGATTTGCGATTGGTTTGTTCCGGATCAAATTTTAGTGAAGCAGAACGACAATTAATTGAGCATTGGAAAATACAAGATAAAGTTTTGCATTTCTACGCAACCGAGCAACAAATGGCACAACTTTATCATGATGCTCTAATGCTCGTTGTTCCGTCATATTACGAAGGATTTGGAATGCCAATTCTTGAAGCAATGATTTACGATTGTCCGGTTGTATTGTCTGATACCAGTTGTTTCCCCGAAATAGCCGGTGATGCAGGAATTTATTTTGATCCATATAATTCAGAAGAAATGTGTACAAAAATGGAGTTATTAGTAGAGGATGAATCAACAAGAAAGCAACAAACTGAAAGAGGCAGACAGCGTTTAAATCAATTCTCGTGGGAGAAATGTACGGAAGAACATTTGAATTTATATCAAAGTATTATCAAATAAAATAATCAATGAGAATCAAATACTATGATTTAATAGCTCTTGCAGGTATTCATACTGGCATTAATGTAGCTTTGTTAAAGGTAATTATGATGACTTTTAAAGAATACAGCCATGTTGATTTTCATGCAGAGCCTAAACATTCTAAAATATGCAAACAAAAGTGGAAAGAAGACACAATAAGTTTTCATTCTATGCGATTAATGCCTGGAAAATTATTTGGTGGTAATGGAAAAATGGCAATGCGTGATGCTCTGAGTTGTATATATGTAATTCAGGCATTTATAAATTCAAATAAAAAAGATGTCTTGGTATTTGGATTAGCTTTTCCCTTTGCTCAGTGTGTTATTTTTGGTTTGAGCAAATTATTTAGAAGGGAAAATATTTATGTCTGTCTTCATGGTGAAATGGAAGTAATTGTTGATGATCGTCCATTTAGAAGCAAAAAATATCAGAATCTTACTAAATATGTATTAAAAAAAAGATCGAAAATACATTATATTGTCTTGGGTGAATCAATCTATAAAAATCTACAACATTTATTTGCAGACCCATCAAAAGTTATTGTAATTGAACACCCTTATGAATTTGAAACCATACCCGCACCTCCGGTTACAAATTTTAATCCTCTTATTATTGGGCAAATAGGAATGGGAGAAACATCTAAAGGCTCAGAACAACTGTTTGAACTGGCAAAAATGTTAGAGAAAGAAATAAAAAATAATAAGTTAAAAATAAAATTGGCAGGTAAACTAAACCCTCAACTTTTAAAATTTGACAATGGGCTGGTAGAGTATCATACTAATTTTTTGGATTCAGAGACTTTTAAAAATGAAATCCAGTCTTTACACTTTACTTTACAATTAGTACCGCTTTCAAAAAGGAAAGTAACTGCAAGCGGTTCATTCTTTGACACTTTGAAGTACCAGAAACCATATTTATCTCTGGAAAATGAATACATTGATTATTTTCATACAAATCAACCGAACAGTGGAGTTATGTTTATATCATTAGTAGAAATGAGTGATTATATTAAGCAATTGCTTAGTGCCAATTATGATGAAATTAATGTGAAATATCAAAGTTCAATTCATGCAATACATAACTTACAAAAAACTTTGTCTCTTTCAAATATTGCTGAAAGATTTAAACAACAAATTTAGAATTAATAGATGAAAATACTTATTACCGGAGGAGCAGGTTTTATTGGCTCACATCTTTGCGATTCATTATTAGAACTGAATCATAACATTGTTGTTGTAGATAACCTGATACTGGGGAAATTAGAAAATATAAATCACCTTATAGGTACTAATAGATTTAGATTCATTGAAGAAGACCTTTTAAATTTAGATAAATTGAAGGAAATCTTCAAAGAAAACTCATTTGAGATGGTTTATCATTTAGCAGCTAATTCCGACATCCAAAAAGGTGGCAAAGACCCGGAAGTAGATTATAATTTGACTTTTAAAACTACTTTTAATGTATTGCAATGCATGAAAGAGTTTAATGTGAAAAAATTATTTTTTGCTTCTACATCTGCAATTTATGGAGAAACTTCTGAACTGCTTACAGAAAATTTTGGCCCATTAAATCCTGTATCCAATTATGGAGCTGGGAAATTAGCCAGTGAAGCATTTATAAGTGCATTCAGTGCAACATATAATATTCAAACATGGATAACACGTTTTCCTAATGTTGTTGGCGAACGTTTTACTCATGGAGTTATTTACGATTTTATTCATAAATTGAAATCAAATCCGCTGGAATTAACTGTGCTGGGCAACGGTGAACAGAATAAGCCTTATTTATATGTAAAAGACCTAATTGAAGGGATTCTTTTTGTATACAATAATTCTCATGAGCAATTCAATGTTTATAACTTAGGTTCCTACACAAGAACAAAAGTCAAAGAAATAGCACAGATGGTAATTGATGAAATGGGATTAAATGCAACAATTAATTATACAGGTGGAGACAGAGGTTGGGTTGGTGATGTACCCGAATTCAAATATGATTTGACCAAAATCAATAGGTTAGGTTGGGAAGCAAAGACAAATTCTAATGATTCAGTACGTATTGCGATTCAAAAAGCACTAGGGGAATGAAGGTAGTAATAATTGCAGGAGGTAAAGGAACCAGAATTGCTTCAGTCGCAACTGAGATTCCAAAAGCAATGATTCCGATTAATGGCAAACCCGTTGTAGAATATCAAGTCGAATTGGCAAAGCGATATGGGTTTGTAGATTTCATTTTCATTATAGGCCATCTAGGAGAACAAATTGAAAAGTATTTTGGAGATGGCTCAGATTGGAATTGCAACATAAAATACTTCAAAGAAACCCAAGCTTTAGGAACTGCCGGAGCGTTGGTATATTTGACTGATGATTTAAAAGAAGATTTTTTTGTGTTTTATGGCGATACTGTAATGGATATTGATTTGGAAAGAATGTTAAAGAGTCATTATGAAAATAAATCTGATGCGACATTATTAATTCATCCAAACGATCATCCATATGATTCAGATATTGTTGAAGTGGATGAAAGTGGAAAGGTAAATAAAATTTACAACAAACCTCATCCGAGTGGATTTATAAGTAGAAATCTTGTTAACGCTGCACTCTTCATATTTTCGCCAAAAGTTTTGGATTACATAGAAAAAGGAGTAAAATCTCATATAGAAAAAGACATTTTGCCTCTATGTTTAAACGCTGAATTGAAGCTTTATGGATATATTTCACCAGAATATATCAAAGACATGGGAACACCTGAAAGATATCAAAAAGTATGTGAAGATATAATGTCTGGAAAAGTTACAAAACTTAACTGGAAATATGTCAGACCTGCTGTTTTTTTAGATAGAGATGGAGTAATTTCAAAAGAAGTTGATTTATTATCATCTGTTGATCAACTGGAATTAATAGAAGGTGCCGGTGATGCAATTAAATATATTAACGATAAAGGGTATTTGGCTATAGTCGTTACAAATCAACCCGTTATTGCGAGAAACCTTTGTACACTTGAAGATCTGGCATTTATTCATGCTAAGCTGGAAACTTTATTAGGCGAAAAACAGGCTTACTTAAACGCAATTTATTTTTGTCCTCATCACCCTGATGCAGGGTATCCTGAAGAAAGAAAAGAATATAAAATCAACTGTAATTGCCGAAAACCTGCTGCAGGAATGCTTTTAGAAGCTGTAAACGACTGGAATATAGATATTGCTAATTCTATAATGATCGGAGATCGTGAAAGTGATGTGTTGGCAGGTAAAAATGCTGGCGTTAAAACAACAATATTGATAGAACAAAACAAATCTTATGCACTCCTGAATGCATTAAAACAACTAATATAAATACAATGATTATATCAAGAACACCTTTTCGTATATCATTTTCCGGTGGTGGATCAGACTTGCCTTCATTTTATAGAAGAGAATTGGGAGCTGTTGTAAGTACAACCATTGATAAATACATGTACATTGCTATTCATCCTTTCTTTGATAAAAATAAAATTCAATTAAAATACTCAAAAACGGAATTAGTAGGTGAAATAAATAATATCAATCACCCAATATTTAGAGAAGTTCTATCACATTACAATTTAACGGGGGTTGATTTAAATTCAATTGCTGATGTTCCTGCTGGTACAGGTCTTGGATCAAGTAGTTCATTTACAGTTGGTTTGTTAAACGTCATTAAAGCTTACTTAAATAGAGCCATAAGTTGTGAAAGACTTGCAGAATTAGCGAGTGATATAGAGATAAATAAAGTAGGAAGCCTTATTGGTAAACAAGATCAATATGCAGCCGCTTTTGGAGGATTAAATTTCATTACTTTTTATGGAGATGAATCTGTAAAAGTGGAAAAGATTATTATGAAACCTGAAATGAAAAGAAAACTACAGGATAATCTAATAATGATACATATAGGAGGAGAACATTCTGCTAATGATATTTTAAGAGATCAACAGCACCAACAAAGTATTATTGGTTCTCAAGAATTTGAGATTCAAAAACAGATGGTGCAACAAGCTTTTCAATTAAAATCAGCTCTGGAGAATAATGATATTGATGATTTTGGAAGATATTTGCATGAAGGCTGGTTAATGAAAAAAAGTTTGTCATCTGGAATATCTAATGATTATATTGATGAAATCTACAAAAAAGGAATTAAGGCTGGCGCTTTAGGAGGAAAATTGTTAGGTGCAGGTGGTGCAGGATTTTTATTATTTTATTGTCCTACTGAAAAACAAGATTCTTTTCGAAAAACCATGCAATATTTGAATGAGATGCAATTTAATTTTGATTCATGCGGATCAAAAATTATATATATGGATGACAACTTATGATTTAATTATTTTAATAAATGAATTACATTAATGAAATATCTGTGTATTTTAATCGTTTAAAACAAACGATTGATGCAATATCAAAAGAGGATATAAATCAACTTATGAGCATTTTGCTTAATGCAAAAGAGGATGGCAAGACTGTTTTTATAATGGGAAATGGTGGTTCTGCATCAACAGCATCCCATTTTTGTTGCGATTTTAATAAGGGAATTTCTTTTGGGCGAGAAAAAATGTTTAAGTTTATATGTTTAAATGATAATATTCCAACTATGATGGCCTACGCAAATGATTTAGGTTATGATGAAATATTTGTTGGTCCTTTGAGAAATTTCATGCAAAAAGGTGATTTGGTTATTGGTATTTCAGGATCTGGAAATTCCAAAAATGTTGTAAAAGCTTTAGAATATGCTAATAGTAATGGCGCATTTACAATTGGGCTTACTGGTTACTCAGGAGGAAATGTAAAAATGATTTGCCAACACAATGTTCACATACCTATTGATGATATGCAGATTACTGAGGATTTACATATGGTTTTGGATCATTGCATAATGAGTATTTTGAACAACTAATTTATCTAAAAAATGAAAAATCCTTTAGTATCTGTCATTATGGCCACTTTCAACGAGCCAGTCAATTATATAAATGATGCAATTGAAAGTATATTAAATCAGAGTTTCAAAGATTTTGAATTAATAATAATCGATGATAGTACTAACAAAGATACAATTGGAGCTATTGATTTTTATACAAAAGATCAAAGAGTAATAATAATAAGAGACAAAACCAGAATGGGATTTGTCCCTGCTCTGAATAGGGGGTTATTGGCTGCAAAAGGACAATATATTGCCAGAATGGATGGTGATGATATTTCTTTTGAGGATCGGCTTGAGAAACAAGTTAACCATTTAGACTCGAATAATGAAGTTGATGTTATAGGTGGTAATATGCAGATTATAAATGAAACAGGAGATGTCATATCGCACCGGAATTATTATAGTGGTAAATTCTTATTACAAATAGGTGGTATTTTTCGCAGTCCGGTTGCTCATCCTACAGTCATGTTCCGTAGAACAATTATAGATAAAAAGTTATTTTATGATGAGTCTTTCTTAAAATCTGAAGATATAGATTTTTGGTTTAGGTTAAGAAATAATGGATTTAAGTTAGCAAATCTTTCAGATAACTTTCTGTTTTTCAGAATATCAGGCGATTTAGCTAAAAAAAGGAGTAGAGAACATTTCTCTTACAATTATAAAGCAAGATGCAAGAATTTCTCATGGAGATATTTTTATGTGGATATTCCTTCAATTATTATTACAAAATTATATGTACTTATTCCAAATAAATTTATTTCATTATATTATTCGATAGAGAATAAAAAAACACACTAATTTAAAAAATTTCGATGAAAAAGATATTGAAGTTTTAGGGTGTTGTTGTGAGTTTTGTGATGTTAAAAACGAAGATATAGAATGATATCAGTTTGTATGGCCGCATATAATGGCGAAAAATATATTATAGAACAAATAAATTCTATTTTGATCCAACTTGGAACAGAAGATGAGTTAATTATCTCCGACGATGGTTCTAAAGATAAAACCCTTGAGTTAATTCGTGCGATTGAGGATAAAAGGATAAAATTGTACGAAAACAAAGGTATGCATGGTTATGCACATAACTTTGAAAATGCATTGAAACAGTCAGCCGGCGATTTTATATTCTTCTCAGATCAGGATGATGTATGGTTACCTAATAAGGTAGAAACAATGCTTCCGCACCTTAAAGTTGATAATTTTGTTATATCAGATGCTTATATTTGTAATGATAAACTAGAAATAAAAGATCGAATCAGTACTTGGAGAAAATATAAAAAAGGCTATATTCGAAACTTGTACAAAAGCATATATGCAGGTTGTACATGTGCTTTTACAAAAAAAATAAAAGATTACAGTCTTCCATTTCCAGCAAATTTATACATTCAGCACGACACCTGGATTGGATTACTAAGTGAGTTAAAATTTAATGTAATGAGTATTGATGAACCTCTAATTTTATATAGACGACATAATAATAATACCTCTGGTGCTGGTTCAAGAAGTAATAAAACTACATTCTTTATGATAAGGTACAGAATTGTATTACTCGCAGAAACATTAAGAAGATTCATATTTAGACAGATTTAAAGCTAAAGATAAATATTTTTTTACTTTAATGATAAATTGCTCAATTGTCATCTATAATAACCAAGTTGCGGACATAGCTTCGATTGTCGAGAATTTACGACAATCTGAAGTTGTTAATTCAATATATTTAATTGACAACTCAGCTAAAATAGTTAATGGTTTTAAGGAGTTGTCTGTGATTTACACATTTAACAACAAAAACCTTGGCTACGGCACTGCACACAATATAGCTTTTCTCCATACTATTGAACAAAATATTCCTTACCACCTGGTTATCAATCCGGACATTTCTTTTGATGCTTCTATTTTGCAGAAATTAATTGATTTTATGGAATCAAACCCAGACGTTGGACAACTAATGCCAAAGGTTTTTTATCCTGATGGTGAAATTCAATATTTGTGCAAATTGCTTCCAACACCTTTTGACTTGATTTTCAGAAGATTACTTCCCAAGTCATGGACAAAGAAACGAACAGAAAAATTTGAACTCCGAAATTCGGGTTATAATCAGATAATGGATGTACCTTATCTTTCGGGATGTTTTATGCTTTTAAGGACGGATTCTTTGAAAGAAGTGGGATTATTTGATGAACGTTTTTTTATGTATCCGGAAGATATTGATTTAACCCGCCGGATTCACCAGAATTTCAGAACGGTTTTTTATCCGGAAGTCAGTATCATGCATCATCATGCCAGGAGTTCCTATTTGAATTTTAAGATGTTAGGAATTCATACTTTCAATATGATTAAGTATTTCAATAAATG
>CAILAF010000345.1 GCA_903832075.1 uncultured Chitinophagaceae bacterium | reverse complement strand
CATAGTAACAATTTTCTAACAGCGCACAGTTCTATCATTGTGCGTTTTTACAGTTAATTTATTATCATTGACGAATTGAATAAAAACTCAGAATGATTAAAAAAATACTTTTTATATCCATTTTAATTGTATGTATCGGCTCAGCCTGTAACAAGGTAGATGTTAATTTTGGAAGCGTTTTCTTAGATAATTCAAATACACAAATTTATTTGGTGGATACTTTTAAAGCAGAATTATCTACTGTTTATATTGATTCTTTTGCTACTTCGGGTTTAGGAGCTGGTTTAACAGGCGCGTACATTGATCCTGTTTTTGGTAGAGTTCAAGCCCAATGTTATTTTGAAGTTGCTCCTCCATCATATACAGATATTTATGCGAACACTTCTTATGATTCTCTTACATTAATTCTATATCTTAATAAGAATTATTATGGCGATACTACAAAATCATTACATATTAATGTGAATCAGTTGGCTGAAAAGATAGTTCCGCCAAATGAAGGGGTGAATCTATATAACATTGATAATTTCTCGGCATTTTACACACCATTAGGCTCTACTGATGTTGTGATTAGTCCCAATAAGATGGATTCTATAGTAATTAAATTGGATGATACATTTGGAAAGCTATTGATGGCGAAACTCCAAAATCCAACAGATATAGATGTTCAGAATTCGTCTAATTTCATTCAATTTTTTAACGGGTTGAAAATAAGTACAACTTCTAATGATGCTTTAATAATCGGATATACAGATAGTGCAATTGTTCGATTAAATTATGAGAAGCATGATTTATATACAACACCGATGAAAACTGATTTTGTTTTAGGACAAAAAAGTCATCATTTTAATAATATTACGATTGATAGAAAAGGAACAATTTTGCAAAATCTAAATTCAATTAATTATGAGATATATTCAAATCAAACCAATAATATGGGCTTGTTACAAAGTATTACTGGTACAATGGTAAAAATTAGATTTCCATCATTGCTGAATATATTTCAGATACCAAATTTTGCAAAGATTTTAAAAGCTCAGTTAATCATTAGACCAGTTCGGGGGAGTTATAATTTTTATCAATTACCACCTCAGCTGAGATTATCACAAACTACACAGACTAATCAATTGGGTGTTGATATTAGCTCCCCAACAAGTTCGGGTACTATTTCATCGCAATTGGGAAATTTAACTATTGA
Source organism: uncultured Chitinophagaceae bacterium (assembly GCA_903832075.1). Lineage (GTDB taxonomy): Bacteria > Bacteroidota > Bacteroidia > Chitinophagales > Chitinophagaceae > CAILAF01. Next base: position 1,876 of record CAILAF010000345.1, on the reverse strand, counting down.
TTATTTATATGGGGATAATACATATTACTCTTATGATATCACCAATTATTTGAAAGGGCTATTAATTTCTGTTATTTATGATAACAATGGATTATTATTAGTACCGCCGAGTCCTGCGATTGCAAATCAAGTGAATAGAATTCTGGTTGGAGATGCTAATAATAGTAATAGCCTTAGCAGAATTCAATTACAAATTTATTATGTTACTGTGCAATAAAGAACAAAATAGAATGAAGAAAAAATTTGTCTATACACTTATTGTTTTATGTCTCTTTAAAATTTCATATGCACAGAACAATACGTCTGCGTATTCAATTTTAGGAATCGGCGATATTGAAAACAGTTATTTAGATCGTTCAACTGGTATGGCTAATACTGGACTTGCAATGGCATCAAATCGTTTTTTATACCAAGCCAATCCAGCTTCTTATAGTTATTTAGATGATAAATTTTTTAATGTTGAGGTAGCAGCCAGATTCAAATCAGTTTTTTATTCCGGAACACCTGTTGTTAATACCTCAGCAAATAATTCTACAGATCTTCAGTTTAAAAAATTCGTATTTGCTATAAAACTAAAGCCGCGTTGGGGTTTTAGTTTGGGATTGCTTCCTTATAGTACATCGAATTATTCATTTTATGGACAAAAATCTATTAGTGGAGTTAATGCAAGCGTTAATGCATATTATGAAGGTTATGGAAGTACCAATCAGTTTTATATAGCTAACAGTTATAGAATCAGCAAACATTTATCAATTGGAATTCAGTCTTCATGGTTATTTGGTCAATTGCAACAGCAAGAAACAATTTTACCTACCGGCATTAATGATAGTGCTTTGATTACAAATCGGAATATTTTTTTAGGTAATTTATATTTTTCATATGGATTACAATACCACACAAGATTAAATAAAAATTGGAGTCTTTCGCTTGGCGCAACCGCAGCATTAAAAACAAAGCTAAGAGCAAACTATAATTTACAAGTACAAAGTGGAACAACTTATATTATCAATAACCAGCATTACAAAGATGATTTTATGGTATTACCGCAGACTTATAATGGTGGTATTGCAGCAGTGCTAAAAGATAAATTTACTTTCGCAATTGATTATGGTTTTCAAAATTGGAATAGTTTAAATTATAAAGGATTCAGCTATGCTTTGGTGAACAGTAATAAAATATCTACTGGTTTTGAATATTCAAATAAAGTTAAAGTTAGAGATCTACTTTATGAGAAATATTTTTTACAAGCAGGGCTTTATTTAAATAACTCTTATATGCAAATCTATGGGCAGCAAATAAATGATTATGGATTATCACTTGGCGCTGGCGGTTCTTTTACAAGAGCACCATGGTTGTCTTTGCAAGGTGCTTTTCAAGTAGGCTCTCGAGGTACAACATCAAATGGGTTAGTTCAAGAAAATTATACACAATTTAATATTACCATTAGTTTTAGAGATTTTTGGTGGGTTAATCTCAAGCATTACGATTAATTAAAATTTTTAGAGGAACATTTATAATGTTCCTTTTTTTATTTAAATGTTTCATTCTTTCTAACAAAAGATTTTATTACTTTCATAGAATGAAGAAAATACTTTTGCCTGCTGTATTGCTTTTTTCTTTGCATATACTTGCGCAAGATTCAACACAATCATATTGGTTAGGTAGAACAACCGGTAAATTGCCTGCATTGGCTTATGGATTAGGTGAAGACAGATTAGGTGGAGCTAAATTGGGATATATTGATACTAATATTGTTTTTAAAATTATTGATTCTGTTCATTCAATGTATCAAGTTCAGTTATCAAAATATCATACTGCATTTATTGAAAAATTGTTTATTAAAAAAGATTCAGCAATAAAAGAAAAACCATTCTAT
>CAILAF010000344.1 GCA_903832075.1 uncultured Chitinophagaceae bacterium | reverse complement strand
ATTATCCGCTACAATTATTGTTCACGCCATTGGTTGGTGCAATTGCTGCAGGTAATTGTGTGGTATTAAAGCCAAGTGAATTTGCTCCGGCAACAAGTGCGGTGATGAAAAAAATTATTGATGCTACTTTTTTGAAAGAATATATTTTATTGATTGAAGGCGATGGCGCAATTGTTGTTCCGCAAATGATGAATGATTTTACTTTCGATCATGTTTTTTATACCGGAAGCACTGCTGTTGGAAAAATAATTTATAAAATGGCTGCAGAAAAATTAGTGCCGGTAACATTGGAGTTGGGTGGTAAAAGCCCTTGTGTGGTTGAGTTTGATGCGAATATTAAAGTTGCGGCACGAAGAATTGCCGTAACAAAATTTTCAAATTGCGGACAAATGTGTGTGGCTCCGGATTATGTTTTGGTGCATGAATCAAAAAAAGATGAATTGATAAATGAATTAAAAAAAGTGATTCATAATTTTTTTGGTGACAATGCAATGCAAAGCGAAAATTACGGAAAGATGATTAATGAAAAACAATTTGATAGAGTGCTGAATTATTTGAAAGATGGAAATATTTTATTTGGCGGAAAAAGTAATAAAGAAAAACTATTTATTGAACCAACATTGATTGATAATATTTCATTAGATAGTTCGATAATGAAAGATGAAATTTTTGGACCAATACTTCCAATTATTTCTTTTAAAGAATTTGAAGAAGCAAAAAAAATTATTCAGCTAAATAAAAACCCTTTGGCATTTTATGTTTTTACTTCTTCATCAAAAAAAGAAGAGCAATGGTTAGATAATATTGCATTTGGTGGTGGTTGTGTAAATAATGCCAGTTGGCATTTAACGAATCATCATTTGCCCTTTGGCGGCAGGGGTTTCAGCGGATCGGGACAATATCATGGTAAATATTCTTTTGAAACATTCAGTCATAAAAAAGCAATAATGAAAACGCCAACCTGGTTCGATCCTTCTGTAAAATATCCGCCATTCAAAGGAAAGTTGGGTTTGTTTAAAATGGTTATTCGTTAAATTCTATGAAAAGATTTTTAATCAAATTATTTATTGCTGCTTTTGTTATTGTGTTAGTATTATTCATGTGTAAAGAAAAAGAAATGACATTTAAACAATCGTTACTAAAAACTATTTATCCTGTTGTAATGTTTGTAGGAAAAATATTTCCATCTAAACAAGCAAGCATTGCAAATGATAAACAGATTATTCCACATTTATCTTTCTATGATTTTGTTCAAACAAATATTAATGGAGACACAATTCACTTTTCTGCATTCAAAGGGAAAAAAATAATGATTGTGAATACAGCTAGTGATTGTGGTTTTACAGCACAATATGATGAATTAGAAACTTTGTCAAAACAAAATAGAGATAAGTTAGTAGTGATAGGGTTTCCCGCAAATGATTTTAAAGATCAAGAAAAAGGGGATGATCATTCTATTTCGCAATTTTGTAAATTAAATTATGGTGTTACGTTTTTATTAATGAAGAAAAGCCATGTGGTGAAAGGCGCAGCGCAAAATGAAATTTTTAAATGGTTAAGCGATTCAACAAAAAATGGTTGGTGCAATCAGCAGCCCGTTTGGAATTTTTCGAAATATATTATTGATGAAAATGGTGTGTTACAAAATTTTTTTTCAAACATGGTTTCTCCGTTGGATAAAAAAGTAATTGCTTCTATTCAATAAAAAAGCCATCACATTTTATTGCGATGGCTTTTGCGAGATTACAATTAAGCGATAATTATTTCTTTAAATTCTGTCTTTTAGAACTAATGAAATTAACTTTTCCATTTGCAATGCGATTATCATCCTGATAAAACGCCGAATCTACTTTTCCTGTTTTATAAGTATCAGTTTGTTTATACCAAACACCAACCCAATCTTCATTTTTATCGGTGCTGTGCAAATTAGTCCATGCAACTACTTCAATTTTAGAACTACTTAAACTGTCTCTGTATTTCTGCCAAAGATGAATAGCACTGTCTCTGCTTAAATAATAATTTTCACCATTCCAAGAATTAAATCTTAGTGAGTCTGCATAATATGCAGGCGCATTGGCTAACTTATTATCTTCCCAATCTTTATAAGATTGCAAAACTGCTGCAGCATTTTTGTTGTTATCGGAACAAGTAAATGCAGACGAATAACTTGCTTTGTAAGGATATACTGTTGAATCTGATGGGGCAGATGCAGCAGGTTTATCCGCATTGTTACATGCTGTTGCGAAGAATGCAACAACACAAAAACTAAAAAATTTTTTCATAATTTTTTTTTGATTTAAACGTGATGAAGAAAATAGTGAGGAGTAATATACAATGCAGATTTGATAAATGCAAGTAAAAGCGAGTATAATATTATTGGTAAATAGAATTAAAAAAATTAGTAGAACTAAATCGCACACTTTTCATGATAATTAATTAACTCAATTGGTATTCGTTCAAATTCAAAACCTGAATACTTTTTTTCAATTTCGAGAAGTGTTTCATCAATCTCTTCAATTGTTTTTAATTGAACCAATTTGTTGCGGTATTGTTTTATATCAGGAAACCCTTTTAAATAATTAGCGTAATGACTGCGCATTTCTAATATACCGGATAGTCCATTTTTCCATTCAATACTTTTATGTAAATGTTTTTTTATAACAGCTATTCTTTGATGAATATCAGGCGGAGCAGGCATTTCGCCATATTGTATAAAATATTTTATTTCATTAAATATCCAAGGATAACCAATAGCAGCACGACCAATCATTATTCCATCAACCCCAAATTTGTTTTTATATTCCAATGCTTTTTGTGGTGAATCAATATCGCCATTACCAAAAATTGGAATCTTTATTCGTGGATTATTTTTCACTTTTGCAATCAATGTCCAATCAGCTTTGCCTTTATACATTTGGCAACGTGTTCTTCCATGAATGCTCAATGCTTTAATGCCAATATCTTGTAATCGTTCTGCAACTTCTTCAATATTTTTTGATGCATCATCCCAACCCAATCTTGTTTTAACGGTAACAGGTAATGATGTTGAACGAACAACAGCCTCTGTTAATTTAACCATCAAATCAATATCTTTTAATACGCCGGCACCTGCACCTTTGCTCACCACTTTTTTTACAGGACAACCAAAATTTATATCAACTAAATCAGGATTAACCGTATCAACAATTTTTGCGCTCATTGCCATTGCTTCTTCATCGCCACCAAAAATTTGAATACCAACCGGACGCTCATAATCAAATATGTCTAATTTTTTTCTGCTCTTCATTGCATCACGAATCAATCCTTCACTCGAAATAAATTCCGTGAACATCAAATCTGCACCATTGTCTTTACACACTGCACGAAATGGCGGATCACTAACATCTTCCATTGGTGCAAGCAATAAAGGAAAATCCGGTAATTGTATTTTATCAATCAAAACCATAAGCTGTTTGCTGTTTTCAATTGCCGTTAAACATTTATTTATTCCTTTAACTTGCAATTTTAAATAAAGTACAAATTTACATTCTTATTTTTGGATGATATGAATATACAACCACGAATTAGTTACGGCTCGCAATTTGCAATATTGTTAGGTTTATTAGGTATTACTTTATTGGTAGGAAGTATTGCAATGATTTTTATTTGTGCAGCCATTCTGCATGTTGATGTTATGATTGTTCCAACAGTTTTATTAAAACCTGAACATGCATCATTGGCTCAATGGGCAAATACATTGTTTGCTTTATTCACATTTTTTATTCCAACAATTATTACTGCATCCATTGCAACAAAAAAACCTTTTGCATATACAAATTTCAATACCAAAGTAAATGGCAAGCAAATAATAATAGTAATTATTTTAGTTGTTTTTGGAATGATATTAAGTGGTGCATTGGGGAGCTTAACCGAAAAAATTCCTTTATCACCTAATCTATTAAAAAAAGCAAAAGCATTAGAAGATACTTATGATGAAGCAGTGGCTGCAATGGTTACATTGAAAAGTTTTAAAGATTATTTGATTGCATTATTAGTAATTGCATTGGCGCCTGCTATATTTGAGGAAACCCTTTTCCGTGGCGGATTACAGAAGATACTAACCGGATGGACAAAGAATGTTTGGGTTTCTGTAATTATTACTGCTGCATTTTTTAGTTTGGTTCATTTTTCCTATTTCGGGTTTTTATCCCGATTTGCTTTAGGAATGTTATTAGGTTTTATTTTTTATTACAGTGGAAATATATGGTTGAATATTTTATTGCATTTTTTAAACAACGCTGCCGCAGTTACACAATTATATATTTTAGTACGAAGCGGAAAACCTATTGATAAAGCAATGGATGATAATTTACCCGGCATTGGTAATAACACGTTTTTATTATTCGGAATTACCATTATTGTAATTGCATTTATAGTTGCCATATTTAAATGGTTAAAACATGAATCGCAAAAAGTAAATCCAACAGCTACCGAAATACTTTTGGTTAAATCCAATAATCCTTTTGCAGAATGAATCAATGGTATTTATTATACAGCACTACACAGTTTGCCGAAGCAAACATTGTAAAAGGAGTATTGGAAGAAAATAATATTCCTGTTCAATTATTAAATAAACAAGACAGCAGTTATTTGGTATTCGGCGAAATTGAATTGTATGTTCCTGGTCATTTAAAAGAAATTGCGCAACGATTATTAAATAAAGCCTTGTTAAATTGATATGCTGAAAAGAATATGTGCAAGTGTGCAGATAAATAAAACTTAGGAATATTAAATCATACTTCTTAAATTAATAATAATAATGGCTTTCAATCTTCAAACTTTTAAAACCAGGACCCTTACTGCCATTGTGTTTGCAGCGGTGATGATGTCTGGATTATTCATTAATAACTGGACTTTTTTTATTTTATTCACTGTCATTCATTTTGGATGTTGGATAGAATATTTTAAACTGGTGGGATTGATTGATGAAAATTATTTACACATTAATTCAATTCAAAAAAACGGAGTAATGTTATTAGGTTGGGCGTTTATGTTATGGATGACGAATCATGCTTATAAAATTGGTTCATTGGAATTGCATGGAATAGGTTGGTTATTAATGTTGGTGTTGGCTGTAATTTTATTATCAACCGAAATTGTTTTTAAAAAACGATTGAATGTAAAATCGATTGGTTATTCTCTGTTAGGATTAGTTTATATTTCTTTAAGTTGGGGATTGATGATTGATTTAAGAAATCAGGGAATGGCTTTCAAAGGTGAATACTTGATGTTTGATTTTGGAAAATGGTTGCCATGTATCATTATTTTTTCAATTTGGATCAATGATACGATGGCATATATTGTTGGATCGTTCATTGGTAAAACGCCGCTATCAAAAATATCTCCTAAAAAAACTTGGGAAGGAACCATTGGCGGAATTATTTTATCTGTTGCAATAATTAGTTTGGTACAATATTTTTTGGATAAAAGATTTGATATTCATATTTTCATCATTGCTTTGATATCCGCAGTGGCAGGCACTTTTGGCGATTTATTAGAAAGTAAAATAAAACGTTTAGCCAATGTAAAAGACAGCGGTAATTTTATGCCGGGTCATGGTGGATTCTTGGATCGTTTTGATTCTTTGTTATTGGCTACTCCATTTGTTTGGTTGTATGTACATTTGTTTTCTTAAATTTTTATAATGACAATTCATAGAGAAGGCTATAGAACCATTGGCATTGTTGCATTAATATTTGGTGCAATTAATGTAATATCATTTAGTTTTTTAAGTGCAGATTATCCATGGATTGCAGGATCAATTTTTATTGTTACTTTAATTTTATTATTATTTATTATTTCTTTTTTCAGAATT
>CAILAF010000343.1 GCA_903832075.1 uncultured Chitinophagaceae bacterium | reverse complement strand
CTGTTTGGCTCATCTATCAAAAAAAATATTGGTGGGGTGCAGCATTAACTGCATTGTTCAGTTGTTTATTAATTGCACAAAATCATTTACAAGTAACTTATTATTTTTTGATCGTTGCAACATTTATGACTGTTGGTTATATCATTCAATGGATCAAAGCAAAAGAATATAAACATTTAGTTATTGCATTAGCCATTGCAATCGTTTCGGGTGGAATTGGTGCTGCATGCAACGCCGTAACATTGGCTACCACCAACGATTACAGCAAAGCAACGTTGCGTAATGGTTCGTTGATTATTGATTCAACATCTGTAACAGGAACAAAAAAATCAAACGGCTTGCCAATCGATTATGCATTTGGTTGGAGTTATGGAAAAATGGAAACATTTACTTTAATTGTTCCGGGAATTTATGGCGGCGGCGGGAATGGTAATTTTCCCGAAAACTCAGCATTCATTCAAAAATTGATCGAAAAAGGATATCCAGAAGATCAGGCACAACAAATTGCCGGTCAGATGGGAATGTACTGGGGTGCTCAACCATTTACAAGTGGCCCGGTTTATTTAGGTGCCGTTATTTGTTTTTTATTTTTATTCGGAATCGTTTATTTAAAATCGCAACATAAATGGTGGATATTGGCAGCAGTTGTTACTGCTATACTAATGAGCTGGGGCAAAAACTTTTTAGCTTTCAATACTTTTCTGTTTGATTATTTGCCTTTGTATAATAAGTTTCGCGTACCAACCATGACATTGGTGATTCCGCAATTATTATTTCCAATTATTGCCATGCTTGCATTACAACAATTTTTCTTTGATGAAACAAACAAAGATGAAGCATTTAAAAAATTAAAATTAACAGCTTACATAACCGGTGGATTAATTGCTTTGCTTGGTTTAATTTATTTAAGCTTGGATTATGTTGGTATTAATGATGAACAACTAAAAAATCTTTTTACGCAGCAGATAACACAAGGCAATTCAATAGAAGGTAACTTATTGTATCGAGCATTTAAACAAGACAGGCAAACTATTTTCGGAAGAGACTTATTGTATTCTATTTTATGGATACTATCAGCTTTAGCAGTATTATGGCTGTTCATCAAAAACAAATTAAAAGTAACTTATGCATTGGCTGCAATGATCTTGTTAAGCTCCATAGATCTGTTAACTGTTGGAAGAAGATATTTGAATGAAAATAATTTTCAGGATGAAGCTGATATGAATGAAAGTTATTTTAAACCAACTCCTGCTGAAGCTTCTATTTTAAAAGACAGCAGTTATTATCGCGTTTTAAATTTGTCTGTTCAGGATACATATAGCGATGCGATTACTTCGTATCATTTCCACTCTGTTGGTGGTTATCATCCAGCAAAACTTAGTCTGTATGAGGATTTGCTCAATTATCAATTACGTAAACAACCGATTAATTTACGAGTGTTGAATATGCTCAACACAAAATATGTTATCACTCCAGATAATAAAACCAATCAACAAGTAGTGCAAGTAAATCCGGAAGCCTTAGGTGCTGTATGGTTTGTAAAAGCAATTGACTTTAAGAAAAATCCTGCTGAAGTAATGAAAGGATTAAACAATTTTAATCCAAAAGATACAGCATTGGTTGAAGAAAAGTATAAAGCAGATTTAGTTAATCCAATTCAATATGATTCTGCTGCATT
>CAILAF010000342.1 GCA_903832075.1 uncultured Chitinophagaceae bacterium | reverse complement strand
GCGATAGCAAAAACAAAAACAATAACAGATAATATTTTTTTGGAAAATTTTCTGATAAAAAGTGCATATAAAATATTGGCAATGTATTCGTAGAATAATGACCAGCCAGGTCCATTTAAAGGATGCATTTCATCCCAACCTCTTATATCAAATGAATTTGAAACAGGTAGTAAAGTAAAGCCAATAAGCATCACAAATAATAATTTCCATATTTGTGTTTGTGCAATTAGAGGCCACAAATTTGAAGCTTGAAAATAAAATGCAATCGCACCAACAATCATTCCCATTACAACCATTGGATGCAATCGTATTAAACGACGGGTAAAGAAATTTTTTAAACTCATTATGTTCCAGCGATCATCGTATGCATAACCAATAACAAATCCTGAGAGGACATAAAAGAAATCAACAGCTAAATAACCATGATTAATAATTTGATCTTGATGACTGGTAGAATGTGTTTCAAGCACATGAAACATTACAACCATTACTGCTGCCACACCGCGTAGACCGTCTAAAATTGGATAATGTTTTTTTGAATCAGAAAAAGCGGTGTGATTATTCATCTGGCAATATTTATTTTACAAATTACAAATTGAATATAAAATTATCATTTGATAATTGTCAAATATTTATTAGTTAAGAGCTTTTTGCTTGCCTTATATTTGCCGCTTCTATGAAATCAAAATCATTAAAGAAAGATAAGGTCAACATCATAACACTCGGTTGCAGTAAAAACTTAGTGGATAGTGAAGTATTAAGCGGACAATTAGCTGCCAATGAAATTGATGTAGTGCATGAGAATAAAAAATTAGATCACAATATTGTTGTTGTTAATACCTGCGGTTTTATTGATAAAGCCAAAGAAGAAAGTATCAATACTATTTTAGATCAATTGGAATTAAAGCGCAGAGGTAAATTAGATAAAGTTTATGTAACAGGATGTTTGAGTGAACGTTACAGAAATGATCTCGAAAATGAAATGCCTGATGTAGATGCCTGGTTTGGCACTTTGGAATTGCCATTAATATTAAAACAATTCGATGCAGATTATAAAACTGAATTGTTAGGCGAACGTTTATTAAGTACACCTAAACATTATGCCTATTTAAAAATAAGTGAAGGTTGTAACAGAACTTGTTCTTTTTGTGCTATTCCATTAATGCGTGGTCAGCATGTTAGTAAACCAATTGAAGAATTAGTGAAGGAAGCTGAAAGCCTTGTACAGAAAGGTGTTAAAGAAATCATGCTGATTGCACAGGAACTAACTTATTATGGTTTGGATATTTATAAGAAAAGAGAATTACCAAAATTATTAAATGCATTGGCTGATGTAAAAGGATTGGAATGGATAAGATTACATTATGCTTATCCATCAAAATTTCCTTTAGAGATTTTAGATGTAATGCGGAAAAGAGAAAACATTTGTAAGTATTTGGATATGCCATTGCAACATGCAAGTAATAACATGTTAAATGCAATGAAAAGAAATATTACAAGAGACGAAATGAGTGTTCTTATAAAACAAATACGGGAAAAAGTTCCCGGCATTTGTTTACGAACAACATTAATTACAGGATTCCCAGGAGAAACTAAAGATGATGTAGAAGAACTGAAAGCTTTTTTACAGGAACATCGTTTTGACAGAGTTGGTATTTTCCAATACAGTCATGAAGAAAATACTTCAGCTTATGATTTAGTTGATAATATTTCATCAGAAGAAAAAGAATTACGTGCGCAAGAGATAATGGAAGTGCAACAAGAGATTAGTTTAGAAAAGAATCAGGAAAAAGTAGGACAAATATTAAAAGTGATCATTGATAAAAAAGAAGCGGGCAGATATTTAGGCAGAACAGAGTTTGATAGTGTGGAAGTAGATAATGAAGTGGTGATTCATTCAAAAAAGAAATTAATGATCGGTGATTTTGTAAATGTAAAAATTACCAAAGCTTATGATTATGATATAGAAGGAGAAATGATAGAATAAAATTTATAAGCCATTCATTTTTTGAATGGCTTTTGTTTTAATTATCTTAGTCCTAAATTATAATACATGCAATTTCAATTCAAAGGTGTAATGCCTGCATTAACCACAAAGTTTACAAAAGCTGATAAATTAGATCTACCATTATTCGAAAAGAATTTACATGCACAAATTGCTGCTGGTATTGATGGAATTATTTTAGGAGGCACATTAGGAGAAGCAAGCGTGCTAAGCATTTCAGAGAAAGAACAATTAGTAAAATTTGCTATTGAAAAAATACAAGGAATAATTCCTGTTATATTAAATATTGCCGAAGGCTCAACAAAAGAAGCAGTTCATCAAGCACATTTGGCAAAACAATGGGGTGCTGATGGATTGATGTTATTACCTCCCATGCGTTATAAAAGCGATCATCGCGAAACGGTTTCTTATTTTAAAGATATTGCTGCTACAACAGATTTGCCGATCATGATTTATAATAATCCTGTTGATTATAAAATTGAAGTCACATTAGAAATGTTTGATGAATTGCAAGTCTGCAAAAACATAACTGCCGTAAAAGAATCAACCAGAGATATTTCTAATGTTACAAGAATGATCAATCGTTTTGGAGATCGGTATAAAATTTTATGTGGTGTTGATACCATTGCAATGGAAGCATTATTAATGGGTGCAGATGGTTGGGTTGCAGGATTGGTCTGTGCATTTCCTGCAGAAACAGTTGCTATTTATCGTTTAGTAAAAGCAGGAAGAATTGATGCTGCACTAAAAATTCATCGTTGGTTCTTACCAATATTAGAATTAGATATTCATCCTAAATTAGTGCAGTATATAAAATTAGCAGAACAGGAAACAGGAATCGGCAGTGAGTATGTTCGTGCACCAAGATTGATATTGGAAGGAGAGGAGAGAAAAAGAATATTAAAAGTTATTCATGATGGAATTGCAACTCATCCTTCATTACCTGATTATCTTTCTATTAAAATTTAATTCGTGTAATATATGTTTAAAGATGCTATAATTGAAGAAATTAATTCCGTTGTAAATCATAGCAGACAAGCTTTTCAGCAATATAAAAAATATTCTTTCAAACAACGTGCTGATTTAATGCGTGCCATTGCTAATGAATTGGAATTATGTGGTGATGATTTAATTAAGATTGCCATGCAGGAAACTAATTTACCTGAAGCAAGATTAAGAGGTGAAAGAGCAAGAACAATTTTTCAATTAATAAGTTATGCGGATGCATGCGAAAAAGGTGATTGGTTAGATATAAGAATTGATACTGCTATTGCCGATAAAAATCCACCAAAGCCTGATATAAGAAAAACATCTGTTCCATTAGGACCCGTTGTAGTTTTTGGTTCCAGTAATTTTCCTTTTGCATATTCAACTGCAGGCGGAGATACCGCTTGTGCTTTGGCTGCCGGTTGTTCTGTTATAATTAAAGCACATCCTGCACATGCACAAACTTCTGAAATGGTTGCTAATGCAATTCATACAGCCATTGAAAAATGTAAAATGCCTGAACATATTTTTTCTCATGTGCATGGTGCTTCATTTGAAGTTGGTAAAGCATTGGTAACACATCAATATATAAAAGCTGTTGGATTTACAGGTTCATTTATTGGTGGTAAACAATTATTCGATTGGGCTAATCAACGAAAAGAACCGATTTCTGTTTTTGCAGAAATGGGAAGTGTGAATCCTGTTTTTTTATTGAATGAAAAATTAAATCAATCTGCTAATGATATTGCAAAACAATATGCTGCTTCAATAACATTAGGAGTTGGTCAGTTTTGTACTAATCCCGGATTAATTATAGGAATCAAATCTGATGCATTAAATACTTTCATTCATTCATTATCAGATGAAATAAAAAAGATTGCTCCTGCAAAAATGCTGCATTCAGGTATTGCAAATGCTTTTTATCAAAAACGTGCAAACGCTTTGCAGCAAAGCAATGTAGCAGTAGTTGCAGAAAGTGAAACGAATGCAGATGAAAATAGCGGGTTACCAACTATTGCAACAGTTGATGCAAAAACATTTATCAATAATCCTTTATTGCATCAGGAAGTTTTTGGTCCATATTCTTTATTGATTCAATGTACTGATATAAATGAAATGCTTTTAGTTGCCAATCATTTAGAAGGACAATTAACTTCAACTGTTATGGCAACAGAAAATGAGTTCAAAGAAAATATTGAATTAATTGATACTATTAAAAATTTATGCGGACGATTTATTTTAAATGGTGTTCCAACTGGTGTGGAAGTTTGCAGAAGTATGATGCATGGCGGACCATTTCCTGCAACAACAGATGCTCGTTTTACTGCAGTTGGTGCAGATGGGATTAAACGATTTGCAAGACCTATTGCTTATCAAAATTGGAATAATGAATTCTTGCCGGATGAATTAAAGAATGAGAATCCACTTAATATTTGGAGAATGATAAATAATGAATGGACAAAGAATCCGGTTTAATAAATCATTAAGCCATCACATTCAATGTTTTCTCTTTCATAAAACCATAACAGAAATAAAAGCTTGCAATAGCAGAAACAGCAAAATAAATAATCAATACTTGATTAATTGATGATGAAAGTTTGCTGATACCAAACCAATCACCGAATTGCACAATAATATAAACTCCCAAAATATTCTTGATGATCTCTGGAATAAAAGCATATTTGTTTTTATCCATCAAATCGGTTAGAGCATATACAGTTAAAAAAATAAAAACGCCATAGATATAAATATAGTATGGATTTAATTGATTGATATAAGCGATATTTCCAAATAAATAACTGATGAATAATAGAATTGCAACTAATTGAAACCAGCACCAGGCTTGTAATACATTTGATACTGCCGGATTATATTTTTTGAAATGATAAACATCTTCAATTTTAAATACCGGATATTTTTCTGCAACATCTTCTGGTCTCCAACCTGTAGGCATTAACCAAATACGAAATTTATCTTTCCAACTTTTTGCTCTCCATGCATCTTTAATTAATAACCATAAATGTTGAAAATTTATTCTAATAGGATTCCATGTTTGTGCAGGGCGTGTAATTCCATAAACAGGTGTAATGCTGGGAGATTCTTCAACAAAAGTTCCAAATAGCTTATCCCAAATGATTAATATTTGCCCGTAATTTTTATCAATATATTCTTTATTGATTGCATGATGCACTCTATGATGTGATGGTGTTACAATTATCTTTTCTAAAAAACCCATTCTGTTGATATGTCTTGTGTGATACCAAAATTGTGCAAACAAATGTAAGGGTGCAACAACAGCAATAACTTTTGATGAAACACCTAATAAAGCTGCTGGTAATAATAAGAACGCGAATATTTTTACAAAAACAGAAATACTTTGCCTTAATGCGCAAGCCAAATTAAATTCTTCGCTGCTATGATGAATGATATGATTATTCCAGAAAAAATTATATGTATGTGCAATGCGATGAACCCAATAACCTGAAAAATCTAATGCCAAAAAAGCTATTAAATAAACCCATACTGTTGATTGAATATGCACAAGTGCAAAATGTTTAACCATCCAATCATATGAAATAATGGCAACACCAATTCCTAAAACATCTTTTGTAACATTAGTAATACCTGATGATAAACTGGATATCATATCCATATTTCTAACCGTATCTTCTCCTTTTAAAACACCATAAAATTTCTCTATTAAAATCAATGCCAAAAATGCCGGCATCGCAATCAATAAAATTTTTCCGTAAGTTTCCATTGGCAATTGTTGTTTAGGTTATCAAATCTACAAAAACAAAACATTTTATTTAAGAAAGAAAATTTAGTACGTCAGTAATATGTTAACTCATCCAATCACAAAAAAATATCCTAATGCATCACTCAATCGCTTTAGTGGAGCAGTGTTTCATTGCATTGATGCACATACATGCGGTAATCCTGTTCGTTTGGTTGCTGATGGTGGCCCTTCGTTGGAAGGAAATAATATGAGTGAAAAACGCCAGCATTTTTTAAAAGAATATGATTGGATAAGAAAAGGGTTAATGTTTGAACCGCGTGGACATGATATGATGAGCGGAAGTATTTTATATCCGCCGCATGGTGAAAAAAATGATGTTGCAGTTTTATTTATTGAAACAAGTGGATGCTTACCGATGTGCGGTCATGGTACGATTGGAACAATAACAATTGCAATTGAAGAAGAATTAATTATTCCTAAAACAAAAGGAATAGTTCGCATGGAAACACCGGCAGGATTGGTTTTGATTGAATATATACAAAAAGATAAAAAAGTTTTATCCGTTAAATTAACGAATGTGCCTGCTTATTTAGATTCATCAGAATTAACTATTGATTGTCCTGATTTGGGTGAATTAATTTTTGATGTTTCTTATGGCGGAAATTTTTATGCAATTGTTGATGTGCAAAAAAACTTTAAAGGATTAGAACATTATAATGCAGATAAATTAATTTCTTGGTCGAGAGAAATCCGTGAACGCATCAATAAAAAATATGAATTTGTTCATCCTGAAAATCCAACTATTCATTCTTGCACGCATATTTTATGGGCAGGCGCAGTATTAAATAAAAACTCAACTGCACGCAATGCGGTTTTTTATGGAGATAAAGCAATTGACCGAAGTCCTTGCGGCACGGGCACTTCGGCACGTATGGCACAATGGTATGCAAAAGGAAAATTAAAAAAAGGAGAGTTGTTTATTCATGAAAGTATTATTGGTTCAACTTTTACAGGAAGAATTGAAGAAGAAACTTTTGTAAATGGGAAACCTGCCATTCGTCCGAGTATTGAAGGTTGGGCAAAAATTTATGGATACAATACTATTTCTATTGATGAGAAAGATGATCCTTATGCTTATGGGTTTCAGGTAATTTAATTTGTTGAATAAAGAATAGAACGTTGAAGTGTGCGACGCAACAGTTGCTGATTATATTTGCAAAGCTGACTAAATAAAAAATCAAATGAATATAATAATTATCGGTGGTGGAATTATTGGTTTAAGCAGTGCTTATTATTTACAAAAAAGTGGACATGATGTAATTGTAATTGATAAAACAGATATGTCTGATAATTGTTCTTATGGTAATGCAGGATATGTTTGTCCAAGTCATTTTATTCCTTTGGCAACACCGGGAATTGTAAAACAAGGATTAAAATGGATGATGAATTCAACAAGCCCGTTTTATGTACAACCAAGGCTCAGCTTAAGTTTGATGGATTGGGGTTTAAAGTTTATTAGCAGTGCAACACCCGAAAAAGTTGAAAGAGCTGCCATTCCATTAAGAGACATTAATATGTTAAGCAAAGCAAAATATGAAGAATGGATCAAAGAATCTCATTTCGATTTTGCTTATGAACAAAAAGGGTTATTAGAAATTTTTCAAACAGAAAAATCTTTAGAACATGCAAAACATACTGTTGAAAAAGCACATCAATTAGGATTAACTGATACACAATTATTAAATGCTGATGAATTATTTGCCAAAGAACCTCAAACTAAAATTAATGGTATTGGTGCAATTTATTTTAAATGCGATGCACATTTGTATCCGCAAAAATTAATGCATCAATTAATTGATCATCTGAAAAAAAATGGAGTTATCATTCAAACAAATGAAGAAGTAATAGGTTTTGAAAAAGAAAATAAACAAATAAAAAGAGTGTTCACCAAAAAAACTGCTTATAATGCTGATGCAGTAGTTATTGCAACCGGATCATGGAGCAGAGAATTGGCAAATAAATTAAATATAAATATACCATTGGTTGCCGGAAGAGGTTATTCTGTTACATTAGAAGATTCTCCGTACAAAATAAATCATCCGGCAGTTTTGGTTGAAGGAAGAGTTGCATTAACACCAATGGATGGAAATAAAATTCGTTTTGGCGGTACAATGGAAATTACTTCTACTAAAACACCACCAAGAATGAATCGTGTAGTTGGATTATTAAATTCTTTGAAAAGATTTTTTCCTGAGTTTGATGTACCAGTTCCGTCAATCGAAAATGTTTGGTATGGATTCAGACCATGTTCTGCTGATGGCTTACCTTATATTGGCAGAACAAAGCAATGGAATAATTTAATTATGGCAACCGGACATGCCATGCTGGGCTTGAGTTTGGGCGCAGGCACAGGAAAATTAGTTGATGAGATTTTGAATGAAAAAGAATTGAGTATGAATATTTCTCCATTCAATCCGGATAGATTCAATTAATATATTTATGTATTTCGAAAATAATGGTTTACTATTTCAAACAAGCGAAGTTGTATTTTTATGTTTTATATGTACAACGAATTCATGAACCTTTCATACAAAAGCACAGGATATTTTACAAAAATTGTTATTGATTATTTGCAGCAACAACCGATACTGCAATCTTTTTATAATTATGAAGTTTCTATTAAAGGAATTGAACAATCAATTAAAGCAAGACAATCTTTTAATACCGACAGAAAATTATTGGTGAATGAATTGCATAATCAATACAATGGAATTGAATTATCAAAAAAACAAAATGAAAATATTGATTCATTATTAAATGAAAATACTTTCACCATCACAACGGCTCATCAACCGAATATTTTTACCGGGCCATTATATTTTATTTATAAAATTCTTCACGCAATAAAATTGGCTGATGAATTAAATGAACAATTAAAAGATCATCATTTTGTTCCGGTGTTTTATATGGGAAGTGAAGATGCCGATTTAGATGAATTGGGTTTTATTAATTTGAACGGAGATAAATTAGTTTGGCAAACTAAACAAACCGGTGCTGTTGGAAGAATGAAGGTGGATAAGGCTTTCATTGGTTTAATAAATTCTATTGAAGGACAAATTGCTATTCATCCGCATGGAAAAGAATTGATTAAAGTTTTTAGAAATTGTTATTCAGAAAATAAAACCATTCAACAAGCAACATTAGAATTAGTGAATCATTTATTTGCTGAATTTGGATTGTTGATTTTAATTCCTGATAATGCTGCTTTAAAAAAATCTTTTCAATCTGTTATTGAAAAAGAATTAACTGAACAATTTTCTCATAAAGCAGTTGAACAAACAATCAATGAATTAAGTAAACATTACAAAGTACAAACCGGTGGCAGAGAATTGAACTTATTTTATTTGATTGATGATAAAAGAGAAAGAATTGAAGTTTCAAGTTTCAAGTTTCAGGTTTCAAGTTTACAATTAAAATGGACTAAAGATGAAATATTAAGCGAACTAAAAAATAATCCTGAAAGATTTTCTGCCAATGTTATTTTGCGTGGTGTGTTTCAGGAAACTGTTTTGCCAAATATTGCTTTTATTGGCGGTGGTGGTGAATTAGCATATTGGTTAGAATTAAAAAAAGTTTTTGAAGCTGTAAATGTTCCT
>CAILAF010000341.1 GCA_903832075.1 uncultured Chitinophagaceae bacterium | reverse complement strand
CTGTGGGAGCACACGGACTACTAAATATAATATACGATTAACCGCAATCGAACAGGAGTGAAAACAGGAAAGCGTTTGATAAAGATTACATTGTTCCATCATCTTCTATTCTTTTCACTCTTTAACTAAAAATCTGCCACCTTTTCTGCCACCACCCCTGATTTCTAGTAAAAATAAAGATTGTTTCATTCCTGTAAGGCAAGCTCCTGAGTCGAAGAAAAATGATTTAATAAGACAAATTGGAACTGTCAAATCACCATCTTTCAGCTCCACCTATTGTCAACTTAATTATTAGATTACCACCAACCACGAACATTATATACTACTCTCGGTTGATTAGTAGCATAGGCGACACCTACTTCACGTGCCGCCTGTATTGTCATTTTACTTATTTCAGTGTCCTCTTTGTGCTGCTGTTTTGCGAACTCTGCATTATCTTTTTGCTGCTGTTTTGCGAACTCTTCATTATCTTTTTGTTCTTGAACTTTAAAATCCCATTCCTTTTTATCTTTTTCTTTTACCCACAAGTTTACTTCATCTATTAATTTTATTGCATCTCCGTGACAAGATGAATTGTAAGGAATATCCTTAAGTGCGTTACTGGTAGCATCAATATCTTTTGCAGCCCAAGCACCTTTTGCTTTACCCAAAGCTACAGAGCATTTACGATTACTTATTTCAGTTAGCAGTGCTTTTACTTCCGTATAACAGGGTAAATCAGGCAATATTTTTGATAAATTATCAGCAGCAGCATTATAATTCTCTTGACTTAACAGTGTCTTGGATTTTTGAATAGCTTCGCTACATTCTCTATTCATCTTGCCATTATAAATTTCCACAGCCATGCTTATGCATTTGTCATGACATTCTTTACAAACATCCGGAACATCAACGAGTTTAGAAATAGCTGCATCAAATTGATTTTGTGAAAGAAGACCCTTTGATTCATTAATAATATAATCACACTTGTTTTTATAATAATCAATTATTTTATTTTTACCTTCATTAATAAAACTCTGATATTGAGGATCATTTGTGTTTAGATTTTTTAAAGCAGAAATATATGCTTTTGTTTCATTTTCACCTACACCTTTTAATGTAACAGAATGACTTGAAAATTTAATCCCATCTATTGCATCACCGATAAATAATGTAATTTCAAGAGTAAATGCTTGCATTGGTGGAGCCGTAGCTGTAATATCTTTAGTCATTACAACAATATTAGCAGTAATAATGAATCTCGAATTTATTCCACCTCCCATACCATTATTTGTCACTATTTGATTCAACTTATTCTCGAGTAAATTACGGGCGGCATCTGGCATTTGCTCAATTTGGTCTGGCACATAAGCTGACAAACAAATTTTAGAAACATCACTAATGCCGTAAGATTTTTGTGTAAAAAACAGAGCTATTGCTAAAATTAAAATCTTACCATATCTGAAATTATAATTGATTTTCATAAACATGCGTTTTATTTATCACCTAATACAATTGTTGCTTGACCTAATCCTTTCATCATTAATTTATTTGTTATTGAAAATGGTGCGGCTGACAAATATTTTTGCAAATCTTTGCAAAAACCACGGGCATCGGTAGCTTTACCAGTCGCATCATACAAAGGAATTCTAACCTGTTCAAAAAGCATCATATTCGTTGTTGCATCCGATGTGCTGAATTTACCTTTAACTGTGTTTTTTGCCATCCATTCTTCAATATTTGCAGAAAGCTCTTTTCCACCGTAGTCTTTTTCCAAATCTCCATCCCATGAGTCGAATTTTTTAATGCGAATAATAATTTCACGACCATTCTCAAACATATCATCAAAATGTTTCTGTAGTGAAACATTGAAGTTATCAAGGTGTGCTAATACTGCTTCTTCTAACAAGACAGGTAACTCAGCAGAAAAAGAAGGGGCTCCTGTTCCCTGGGCAGTCGCAACCTGCTTATCTGTATATGAATCTAATCCCTGTAAATTGAATGTAATTGATTTCTTAGGACCGGTGGTATTAATGGTCCAAGTTAATTGCATTATGATATCTGCTTTAGCTGTTTTCTTTAGTTTATCAACAGGGCTTTCTGACACGCCAGAGCCTGATTTACTTGTCAGCATAGCATTCTCGGCATTTTCCGATTCTATTGTTTTTATTGCTGACTCGGCATTTTTAAGAGGGAAACCTCTATCTGCCATCAATCCATTTATTTTACTTATCACATTAATTAGATCAGCATTCTCCTGAAAAGCTCTTTTGTAGTCTGGCACTTTAACAATTGTGCCTTGATTATTATATTCCAGCATGTAGCCATTTGTATTGCACCAAACGTCACTTGGTAATATCATAATAGTTGGCTTTTTTGCCTGACTATAACAATTTTCACTAATCGAAAGACTTATCATTAATACTAACAACAGCCCAAAGAGAATATTGACTTTTTTCATTTTTATACTATTTAATAATTATATTATCTTGAATCATTTTTTTCTTTAAATCACTAATTAAAACCCCAACAACTACACCAATTTCAATGCCTGTTCGAGCATTTTTTTTGTCAATGTTCTTAGGTTTACTTTCATCTTTTTGGGAGATAAAATTCAAATAGTCTCCTCCATCAGAAAAAAATTTATTGAAATAATCTTCGTGATTTTCTAATGCATTGGTTTCAAGAACAACTGGTTTCATGCTACAATCTGATTTCCCATTTCTTATTCCTTTAAATAAAACATCTTTAATCGCATTTTTTTTTGCTTGTTCAATTGCTATCGGCTTATTGCTTCCATAGCCCCAAGCTTTCAAGATTTGGGTTCCATCTAATTCTACGCCTAAACACTCTGTTTCATAACTATAATTTCCTGCAATTCGTTTTTGTGCACTACAGAGTGACATTTGCAGAATGGAAAACAACAACAAAATAGGATATTTCATACTTCTTAATTAAAGAATTTAAAACCCAGAAGACAGCCCTTTAATTATTCCTGCAGCCTCTAAATCTTTTCGTAAATAATCCTTTTGAACAGTGACAACAACGCCAATTTTGTATTCTTTTCCTATTTTCAAAACATCGCCGGAGTTTATTTCCCCATCGCCAGCCACACCGACATATTTCATATATTTACTCCCTTCTGCAAAGAAATCATTAAAAAAGTCTGCTTTTTCATCTTCAATTGCAGGATTATTTACCAGAGGCTTTTGAGATGTACATCCCTGAGCACCTGCATATCCCTTAAATATTACTCCATGAATTGCATTTTTTTTTGCCTGTTCAATTGCAATTTTGGGTTTCTTGGAATAGCTCCATACTTTAATCAGATAAGTACCCTCTGTTCCAATTCCGACACATTCAATTTCATATCTCCAGGCTTCGGTATCTTTATTTGCTTTCCTTTTAGCCTGAGCATTGGAAATAACAGAAAACCCTATTGCAAAAAGAAAAAACACAAGAAAAACTTTAATATAACTGCTCATACGTTAGATGAATTTAGTATTTTAATTTAATTGTCTGATTAGCATTCCTGAATATAAATTCTTAGCTTTTCCACTGAAAGTAGATCTATCTAAAACTGGTTTCTGGGCTTCGCCTTCTTTCACTTCGCCTGCAACCGGAGCTTCGCCTGCATTATATCTATTATCCCAAACTAATTCTGCGTCCAGTTTAATAGTTCCCTTCTTTTTATATTCAGTTAATCCTGTTTCTGGATCTAATGTTTGTTCCAATACTTCAAATTTTTCTCCTCCTTCAAGCCCTTCTTTCATGCCAATTTTTGCCGTGATTGGATCCACACTAAATAATGGCACCTTTGGTCTGAAAACCTCATAAGACTTTTGAAGTTTTGCATATACAGCATCAATATTTCTTACAGTAGCAATTTCGATAATCTGATCTTCAGTTCTTTTTTCTTTCAAAGAAAACAAAACGAGGCTATTAGATTTTTCATCTCCAACAAGTTCCAGTTCAAATAAATTCGCTTCATCAAAAGCAGCTTTCTTCTTTGGATCAGGATTTTTATTATCAATCCATAAGTTATTGTAAAATATGCTAGCAACAGAATCATTCCATTTTAGTCTATATAAATAAGATGTGGTCCAAACGGTATAACCTTCTTTTGTTTTTTCATATAAAGCATCAGCTACTTTGTTGGCTTTATCAAGTAACATAGGCATTTTAATATTTTTTGCTGCTTCTGCTTTTGCTACATCTCTAATACCTCTTGCAACAATTTCATTACTTATGAAATTCATCTTAGAAAACACTACAAACGTATTTTTCAATAATTCCTCACCAGCATCAGCTAAAACTGCACGTCCTTTTTTTTCTTTACTTGCGATATTAGCTTCCATATCCGATGCACTGTAATAACCTCTTTCTGCAATGAGATTCATATCAAAAGTTCCATCTGACTTTCTATTAAACCATTTTGCAACAAGTTGATTGGCAACTTTTTTATCTTTTATATATTTGTCTATAATGAGTGGATAATCAGTTTCATTTTTATCAATAATACCGCCAGTGGCATCTGATATAGCTCCACCTATTAACTTTCCAGCTGCACTTTTATCAGTTCCTGCAGCTTTTCTGTCAGCATCAGAAATTGGATACTTTTGGGGGTCAAGGGATTTATTATCTAGCGAATGATTGTTATACTTATCAGGAAATGGAGCAGTTGCATAAGCCTTTACAACTGTTTCCTTTCTTGGGAAATTGTTTGTTTCAATTAATACCATGTGAAGTGAACTTCTACGATATTTTGTTGTTTTATTCTCATCCTGAGCATGACCGATTTGGATACCGGAAGTTAACCAAACGGCACCAAGCATTACGATAATTTTTGTATATTTCCTCATGTTGCAATATTTAAAAAACTAGGCGAAATAATAGAATGATTTTAATGAAAAGTTTTAACTATTAGTTATTGAGCCACAATGTAATTAACATTGTTGAATTATTTGATTAAAAGAAAAAAAGAAAAAAATGACAATGGTCATATATTTTTTGCATAATAATTTTATATTCTCCTCTGACTTTTTACCGAAAACACCCCCCCTTTTTGGATAGCTTCGACTTCAGATTTATAGGCTAAATACCCTTATAAATGCTATTCCCCCATTTTTAGAGTAGAGGTTTTTTTGTGGACAAATAGATCCTTGAAAACCTTGATTTTATTCCGTTTTACAGGCTTTCCTCCTTATTTTTAGGATGTGGTCGTAGCCACACTAAAAATGTGTAAAATGAAAGTATTGTACTGCAG
>CAILAF010000340.1 GCA_903832075.1 uncultured Chitinophagaceae bacterium | reverse complement strand
CCCCAAAACCCCAAAACCCCAAATGAAATTTTGTGCAATAAATTGAGTGATATAGTTCTCCGCTGTTTTTTCTTTAATCCCTATAAAAGAGGCTATTTCCATTGCTTGCGACCTGTTAAACTCTAGTGGAAGCTTGTCAATTAAAAAATTTCTTTTAGTCTTATTAAACTTATTGCGCTTTAGACCTTTAACCTGATTGAAAATTTTAATGGTATGAAAAAGTAATGTTTCAATGATTAATTCTGCGTTTTTAAAATCAAGATCATTACAAATAATTTTCTGAATGTTTTTTAACGCTGAAACATTTTCTTTGGCCTCATCAATTTGCCTTATTGTCGACAATATCATAGCAAGCCTAAAAAAGCTAACAGCTAGTCTTCTGACAGATGCAATAATGTCCTCACCATAAATATGATAAAGTTGCTGTTGCTTATTTTCAAACCAATTATGAAATATTTCTTGTTGTGCTTCTGTAAACTCAAAGAAAATTAAATCGGAATCATCATATGCTTTATCATCAAAGAAAGGAGCTAAAAGTCTTTCAAGTTTTTCGCTATAAGCCCTAAAATATTCTTCGAGATTATTATTATTTTTCTCAAACACATTTTTCCAAATGTTCTTTATTGGGAAATCATAAAATAAAATGCGGCTAAAAAAGCCATTTTCAACACTAGATACCAATCTCGTTATTTGGGCAGGTGTTCCACTTAATAATAATGAGAGAAAAGGCTTTTCTATCTCAATTTCCTCATTGTCTTTTTTTCTCATATAACTAATTGCTTCGTGTGAATATGCCTTTCTCAGGAGATCTGTATAATTTCCCCAATCATTATTACTAAGTGTATTAGTTAAAGAATCGGCTTCTGATTCAAATATTATACCATATGATTTGTTGGCATTAATAACGGAAATTATTGCTGCTGAAGATATATTACCAGGTATAATAAATTTTGGCTTTAAAGGCTTTTGTGGTTTTATTAAGTCTGGCTGCTCTTTTTTATTTGCTTCATATTCCTCCAATTGTTCTTCGTATTTTTCTAAAGCCTGTTGATATTTTATTGCAATAGTTCTACTTATGTCACTTGTAATTTTTCTAACCCAATATAATGTACCCTTACCAGACGATGCGGGAGCAGAAATAACAATAAAAAGATTCGCCCCTAGATTTTTTCCATCATACACGCCCTGTATTTTAGGTATCCAAGTACTCAAAACAGATAATAATCCACCTAAAAAAACGTCCTTCTCTCTTCTATTCTTAAATAAAATGGTAGGTCTATTAATTAATGAAGAAAGATTATCATATAGTTCATCTGGAAAACAAGGTGTTTCTATTTCTTCGTTCGCATCTTCCTCCAACCAACTACTAAATTGGTGATTGTATCTTAAATAAACATCTTCAATGATGGACACTAATTCCTTATCAATATCAAAGACATCATCTTCAATTAAGGTTTGTGGATGATTTTCAAAATAAGAATAACAATGTTTTATTAAAGCCTCTTTTTTCATCCCAAATTGATTAGCATACGAGGCCAATACTTGCATAAAACTGTGGCGCCTACCTTTTATATAATCTCCATTTTTTTGAACTACAAAAGATAGCAAGACATTAAAATTTAAAATATCGGATTTATGGTTGAAATCTAATTTTGTATTCCTACTTAGAGGATTAAAGGTTGTGTTGCCTGCATCGGGTTGTTGTCTTTCGGATACGGTAACTTTAACCGTTTCCTTTAACCATCTACTTGTATCTATGGGAGGGATTGAACCAAAATCTGAATCTGCAAATGAATTAAAATACGCATTAGGGTCATAAGATAAAAAGGTTAACCGACTCGCATTGCTACAAGAGTAATCGATGTGCGAATGATCTATATCAATATTCAATTCTAAAAATGCAGCAGCAGCGGTATAATTATCTTTGTTAGAATACTGATTAGGGGCGATGTGTAACAGAACTTTATACCCATTGCCGGAGGGTGAGATAAAATATCCAATCAAAGACGATTCTATTT
>CAILAF010000339.1 GCA_903832075.1 uncultured Chitinophagaceae bacterium | reverse complement strand
TATTCATACTGCGGCAATGAGTAAGCCTGATGAATGCAACAACAATAAACCGCTTTGTATTGCAAATAATGTTACTGCTACAAAATATTTGATTGATGCTGCTAAAAAAATTAATGCAAAATTTATTTATACATCTACAGATTTTATTTTTGGAGAAAATGGTCCGCATAAAGAAGATGATATTCCTGCACCTTTAAATTTTTATGGTGAAAGTAAATTGCAAGCAGAAGAAATAGTAAAATCAAGTGGATTAAATTATGTTATTATTCGTCCTGTTTTTATTTATGGAAATATTTGGCAAGGATTAAGACCAAGTTTCTTGCATTGGGTTAAAAATAATTTGGAACAGGGAAAAAAAATTAAAGTTGTAAGCGATCAATTACGCACACCAACTTATGTGTATGATATTTGTAAAGGCATCGAAATAATTATTAAAGAAAATGTAAATGGTGTTTTTCATTTAGCTGGAAAAAACATTTTATCACCTTATCAAATGGCAATAACAGTTGCTGATGTTTTACAATTGGATAAATCATTAATTGAAAATGTTACATCAGATACTTTTCCAGAACCGGTTGCTCGAGCCAAACTTTCCGGTTTAAAGATTGATAAAGCAATTGCTCAATTAAATTATGCACCTGTATCTTTTGAAGAAGGAGTGAAGCTTACTTTTGATATTCACTAATTCATCATTAAAATATTTACACTGCGTTGTAAAATATTAAAAGCAATTTCTGCCATTAGATTTTCTTTATCTAAAGTCGGATTCACTTCCGAAATTTCAAAGCAACATATCTTTCGCATCTGCATAAATTTACTAATCAAATCTTCTGCTTCACGTTCACGTAATCCATTGCTGACAGGTGTTCCAGTTCCTTTAGATATGGATGAATCTAAACTATCTACATCAAAACTTACATAAATATCTGTGCAATCACTTAAGTATCTAATTACTGAACGAACAATATTTTCTGTTCCTTTCCTGCGCACTTCATTTGTAGTAATTACTTTCATTCCAAATTTTTCTATCAATTGTTTTTCTTCTTTTTCATAATCACGTAATGAAATAAATACAACATCTTCCGGTAAGACTTTCGGTGCAATTTTGCCGATATGTTTTAAATAATGCCATGTTTTTTTTGTATCATCATCCGGATCATGCACACCATATTCTTCATTGTCTTCATTAATTGAAATGGATAAAGGCATACCATGCATATTACCACTTGGTGTTGTGAAAGGTGTATGCAAGTCGGCATGTGCATCAATCCATATAACACCTAACTTGCTTTTTGGTTTTGCCAATTTAATTCCTGCAATAGTTGCACCGGAAATACTGTGATCGCCACTTAATACAACCGGGAAAAAATTATTCTTTAATGATTCACTAACTGCTTTGCTCACTCTTTCATACATTGTAACAACACCTTTAATTCTTTTTGCGTAAGGTGATTCAATTGGTTCAAATAATAATTTATTTTCTGTTGGAATTTTTTCTGAAGGAAAATGAATAAAGAAATTACTCATAAAATCCAATGCAGCAATCTTAATTGCTTCAATACCTAAACTGGCACCGCGAGTGCCTGCACCAATTTCTGATGCAACTTCTATCAACTTAATATTTTTCATATCAATTTATTGTGAAAAGAATTCGTTGTTCGTTAATTAATTGCACAATGCATTTGCATAATACAATTATAAAATGAATAAAAATGGGTAAGCTGTAATTGATAAAGAATACTTAATGATCGGGCATGGAATTTAATCCTTTGTACATCCATGCAAAGTGTATTGGAGAAGATGATATGGCTAAACAAGTAATCATTCGTATTGCGAAAATACAATTTATCTTTTTAATGACTGATTTTGTTGAGTGTTTAATAGAATCTCTATTTTAAAACACAACGCCCGACCGAATTTAAATTCTTTACTTTTGATTTGAATTATGATTGCATGAAAACAGTTATCACGAACATACATAAATTGGTAAATGTTAGAACCGAAACAAAACTTTTACGAGCTAATGATTTAAAAGAATTGCCCATCATTGAAAATGCATATGTAATTATTGGCGATGGAATCATTTTGGATTATGGTGAAATGAATTCAACTATTAACATTCAACATGCAACATCAAACATTATTGACGCAAACGGTGCAACCATTTTACCTTGTTGGTGTGATAGCCATACACATTTGGTTTTTGCTGCAACACGTGAAGATGAATTTGTAGATAAAATAAATGGATTGAGTTATGCTGAGATTGCTGCAAAGGGTGGCGGCATTTTAAATTCCGCAAAAAAAGTAAATGATGCAACTGAAGATGAATTGTTTGATAGTGCATGGAAACGATTGAATGAATTGATGCATTTAGGAACAGGTGCTATTGAAATTAAAAGTGGTTATGGATTAACTGTAGAAAGTGAATTAAAAATGTTGCGTGTTATTAAAAGATTAAAAGGAAAATCGCCTATTATTATTAAATCTACATTTCTGGGTGCGCATGCTTTTCCACAGGAATATAAAACTGATCATCAGGCATATATTCAACTTATCATTGAAAAAATGTTACCTGTAATTGCCAAAGAAAAATTAGCAGATTATATTGATGTGTTTTGCGAAGACGGATTTTTTTCTGCGCAGGAAACTGAAATGATTTGTAATGCAGGAAAATTATACGGATTGAAACCAAAGATTCATGCCAATCAATTAAATCTTTCTCATGGCGTTCAAACAGGAGTTAAGCTGGGTGCGCTTTCTGTTGATCATTTAGAAACAATGGATGATGATGCTATTCTATCTTTATCTTCTTCCAATACTATTGGAACATTGTTGCCAACAGCCGCTTATTTTTTACGAATGAATTATCCTCCGGCAAGAAAATTAATAGAGAATAATTGTACAATTGCCATTGCGTCTGATTATAATCCCGGTTCATCACCATCAGGAAATATGAATACGGTTGTTAGTATGAGTTGCATTCAAATGAAAATGTTACCTGAAGAAGCAATTAATGCGGCAACGATTAATGGTGCATTTGCAATGGAAGTTGAAGAAGAATGCGGAAGTATTACTGTTGGTAAAAAAGCGAATCTCATTTTTACAAAACCAATTCCTTCATTAGCATACTTACCTTATTCATTCGGAAATAATTTGATTGATAAAGTAATGATTGATGGTGAATTTATTTAACTATATTTATTTTTCATGAAACACTTTAAATACTATAACAAAAAGGAAGTTCTTTCATTGGTAAAGATTCGTCGCTTCGAAACCAAGCTGGGAGAACGTTTGCAAGTATTGAACAATATTGATGAGTTAGAAAGATCAATTCAGGAATCATCAGCCAAGTTTGTTTTATTTGGTATCCCTGAAGATATTGGTGTAAAAGCAAATGGCGGCATTGGTGGAGCAGATAGCGCATGGCTCCCTTTTTTGCAATCGTTCTTGAATATTCAAAGCAATGATTTTTTTGATGGTGGTGATATTTTATTATTAGGTCATTTCGATTTTTCAGAGGTAGAAAAATTAATTGAATCTAATGCACATGATTATGATGAAAGATTAGATGCTTATCGTCATTCCGTAATAATGATTGATGATGAAGTTGAACAATTGATTCATGTTATCACTCAAAATAAAAAATTGCCTATTGTTATTGGCGGCGGACATAATAATGCATATCCATGTATTAAAGGCGCGGCAAAAGGTTGGTATAAAGCCGGTGTGATTGAATTACCGCAAATCAATGCCATTAATTTAGATGCACATGCCGATTATCGTCCAACAGAAGGAAGACATAGTGGCAATGCTTTTCGTTATGCAGATGATGATGGTTATTTAGAAAAGTATTGTGTGATTGGATTACACGAAAATTATATTCCGCAAAATGTTTGGATGGATATGGTAAACAATCCGTTTGTTGATTGTATTACTTATGAAGATATTTTTATTCATGAAAAAAGAAATTTTATTCAGGCAGTTGCACATGCATCAAGTTTTACGGATGATACTTTATGCGGTATTGAATTAGATATGGATTGTATTGAATATGCATTAAGCAGTGCTGCAACACCGGTAGGTATTACTCCGCAAAATGCAAGACAATATATTACATTTACTGCTGCTGACAGTAAACCTGCTTATTTACATATTTGTGAAGGCGCAACAGTTTTATCTGATGGAAGAAGTGATGAATCAACAGGAAAATTATTGAGTTATTTAGTAAGCGATTTTATTAAAGCAATTGAATATTAGATTTTCAATTATTCGTTTTCCATTTCCATAATCTTCTCAAATAACTCTTCATATTTTTTATTAGTAATGGAAATCAAATGTTGTGTGTTGGCATAATCTTTCTCTAATTGCGCAAATTTATTTGGATCTTTATAACTATCCGGATTTGATAATCCTGCTTCAATATTTTTTTTCTTTTCATTCAATGCAGAAATATCTTGTTCTATTTTGGAAAATTGCTTTTGTAATTTTTGTAATTCTTTATTGATAGGTTTGTTAGGCAAAGATGACTGATGATTGATGACAGATGACGGATTTGTTTTTTTAATTTCATTATTTTTCTTTCTATCATCAGTCATCTCTTTTCTGTCATCTTTAATTTCTTTCTTTTCATTCTTCTGCTTTGCCATTCTTTCATTCCATTCAACCCATTCCTGATAGTTTCCTTTAAATTCTTTTATCCTATGATCTACAATTTCCCAAATTTTATTCGCTGTTTTAGAAATAAAATAACGATCATGACTTACCAATATCAAACTGCCTTCGTATTTATTTAATGCATCAGCTAATAATTCTACACTATGCATGTCTAAGTGATTGGTAGGTTCATCCAACATTAAAAAGTTAGATTTGCTTACAATTACTTTTGCCAAAGCAACTCTTGCTTTTTCACCACCACTTAAAATTTTTATTCTTTTATCTGCATCATCACCGCTAAATAAAAAACATCCCAATAAACTTCTTAATTCTAATTCTGTTTTTTTACTGCCACATTCCATCATCTCTTCTAAAATAGTATTGTTGACATTCAATGCTTCTAATTGATGTTGCGCATAAAAACTTTCTTCAACATTATGTCCCCATTCTCTTTTTCCTTCGAAAGTTTCTGTGCCTGCAAATATTCTTAGTAAGGTTGATTTACCTTTTCCGTTTGCACCGATCAATGCAATTTTATCACCGCGATCTATTTCTGCATTGGCGTGATTAACAATATTAATATCACCGAAACTTTTATGTACATCTTTTAATGATGCAATGATTCTGCCCGGTTGTTTCTCAACCTGAAAATTAATTTTTATGTTAGGTCTTTCTAACTGAACACTTTCAATGCGTTCTATTTTATCTAAACGTTTAACAATACTTTGTGCAGCAGCAGCTTTGCTGGCTTTAGCTTTAAAGCGTTCTACAAATCTTTCCTGCTGACGAATATAATCCTGTTGATTCTCATAAGCCTTTTGCTGCATTTCAATTCTAATGGCTTTCTCTTGCTCATAATAACTATAATCGCCGCTGTAAATATGTAATTGTTGTTGATATACTTCAACAATTTTATTTACCATTCTGTTTAAAAAATATTTATCATGACTTACAATTACAACGCTTCCCTGGTAATGCAATAAATATTTTTCCAACCATTCAATAGAAGGTAAATCCAAGTGATTCGTAGGTTCATCTAATAATAAAACATCAGGTTGTTGTAAGATCATTTTAGCCAATAACACACGCATTCTCCAACCACCACTAAATTCTTTATAAGGACGATGCAAATGGTCATTCTCAAAACCTAATCCTTGTAATACTTCTTCAGTTCTATGATGAATAGTATAACCGCCTGCAAGCTCTAAATCATGTAATCTTTCGCTGTATTCGAATAAAAGCGCTTCATCATCACTATGTGTTTCTAATTTCTTTCCTAAGTCTTCGATTTCTTTTTCCAATTCTTTTACTCTTTCAAAAGCACCCATGGCAACTTCTAAAATAGATTCATTCGTATCAAAACTTAAAAGATCTTGATGCAAATAACCAATTGTTGTATCACGACTTTTTTCAACAGAACCTTTTGACGGAGTATATTGTCCAACTAAAACTTTTAACAGCGTAGATTTTCCGGTCCCGTTATAACCAATTAATCCAACACGATCGCCGGGTTGAATATGCCAGGTTGCATCTTCTACAATTACTCTTGCGCCAAATTCAAATGTTACATTTTGTAAACCAATCAGCATAAACTAAGTATTATTCCTTTTTATTTCAGGACGGCAAAGGTAAAGGGATACAGTTCATTTTTTATTTTACATTTGTTGACAAATGTTTTTTATGAAAAATTTCTCTATTATAGCGTTTATATTACTGTTGATGGCTTGTAATAGTAATGATGGCAATGATAAGAAAGCTTCCGTACAAGGTCCGTTGGTACAAAAAGTGAATAGCGAAATATTCAATCAATCGTTTGCTCAATTAATGACGGATTATTATCATTTGAAAGATAATTTTATTATAGAGCTTGATACCAATATTAATGTATATGCCAGAAAACTGATTAAAGATGCTGATAGTTTACCTGTCAATCAATTAAATGCAGACACTGCAATAATTTCAACAGCAAGATCTTTTGCCGAAAGTATTTCGGCTGAATTAAATGGTATGTTAAAGGAAAAGAATCTGGAGGCCAAACGGAAATCTTTTCAAATGACAAGTACCGAATTGTTTGATTTGATTAGAGCTGTTAAATATGATAAGGAAGTGATTTATTTAGAACACTGCCCAATGGCATTTAATAATGATGGTGCAGATTGGTTAAGCAATTCATCTGATATACGCAATCCATATATTCCTAAAAAAATGCTTACTTGTGGTGAAGTAAAAGATTCTATTGATTTTAGGAAGAAGTGATTTATTTCTTCATCTCTTTTTTAAAGATGGAAAGAAAATACATTGGCTTATCTTTTGTTTCAAATGTTTCAGGATAACTGTTGCCTGCTAAATTGTAACATATTGTCAACTCATCGTTTTCAAATTTATAAATGGCAGTAAAATGTTTATCGGCATTAACTCCTTCTTTTCCGTAAATGTCTAATTGCTTTGGTCTTCTATATTTTACAATTCCTTTATCAATACTCTCAGCGATAACTGTATAATTGCCTTCAGCTATAATAAGCTTTTGTTTTTCATAAACTGTTTTTGATAATTCTTTTCCGGAAAATTCTTGTTGAATAGGAATCCATGTTCCATTCAATGAACTTTCATTCATCATGTCAATTAACTTAGATATTTCATGTCTTTTGTCTGCATATTTATCTTCTTTTGGTAAACGTTCAAACCACAAACGATGAGATGATTCATTGCTTTTTTGCCAATCGGTATGTTCATTGCTACTTACAAAAATTTGTACAGAATTATCTGAAAGCGATAAACCTCCATCTCCATCAACATATTCAATTTTATTTAATGGTGCGGTCATTCTAATTCTATGATATGAAGTATCATTAGTGATCTTATAAGTGACTGATAAAATTCCTTCATTTGTAACAGCGAAGAAGGAGTCAATTTCAAATTTACCTTCATATCCATAATAAAAAGACATTGGTAAATTGTGCTTTAGAACTTCATTCAATTCTTTTACAAGTTCTTTCTGATATTTGTTTGTTGGCTGTGCCAAAGAATAGTGAGTTGATAGAATTAGTAAAAGAATAATACTATAACCTTTCATATTGTTTTTTTATAAAAATACGATTGAAGTTTTCAATAATTGAAATGTTCTATACCGAGAAACAATTATTTTGATGCTGCTTTCTTTTGTGCATTTGCCTTTGTAATACATAAAATGGCAGTTACAAGACAAGCAATGGAGAAATAACTTAAAATAGCGAACAGCGATGTAGGATCGTTCAATATTTCATGATTAAAAAATATGGGAACTATCACTCTGACGGCAAGAATTACATACAGAATAAATATTACCCAATATTTTTCTTTCCATAACAAATAAGCAAAGAGTAATAGTACTCCAAAACCAATAAATTGACCTATAAGAAATCCTATAGCAAAGGAAGAATCCGGTGTAGTGAATGTACCTTTCAAAAGTGCTTCTAATATTCCTAATACTGTATATATAATCATTAAAAACGAAGCCTTTTGGTAAAAGGTAAATGGTTTGGTTGACATAACATTGGT
>CAILAF010000338.1 GCA_903832075.1 uncultured Chitinophagaceae bacterium | reverse complement strand
ATAACTAAAAACGGCAAACAAAAAAGTGATACAGCAAGAAAATTTTTTTTCATAATACAATCGTTTATTGTGCTATAAAGGTCTTATTGAAATCGTTTATTGTAATTGATAAATATCAAATAGTAGAGCGGATACGACTTAATGTTTCTTGTGTGATGCCTAAATAAGATGCGATATAAGATAATGGCACACGCAAAACCATTTCTGGATATTTGTTCAATAAATTTTCGTAACGCGTTTGTGCGGTTTCGAATTGAATAGAATCCATTCGGTATTGCGATAATATTAATGACAGCGATAACATTTTGCGAAATAGTTTTTCTATATCATGATATTGATCGCATAATTGCATCAGATCATCATGATGTATTCCAAACACTTGCGAAGGTTCGATAGTATGAATAATTAATTTGCTTGGTGTTCTTTCAAAAAAGCTAATGATGGAAAGAAAGAAAGTTTCATCCATTGCAATCCATTCCGTTATTTCTTTTTCATTTTTGTGATAATAAATTCTTGCAATTCCTTTTTGTATAAAAAAAATATAATCGCTTATTGAATTTTCTCTAACGAGAAAATAATCTTTTGGCACATTCCATTCTTTCCATGCATTAAAAAAAACATTTTTACTTTCGGCTGAAAGAAATGATATTTCGTTAATTGCTTTAATCAGTGCCGACATGGAAAAATTTTAAAACAGAAAGATAATAATAAAAAAGCCGCTGCAAAAAATTGCAACGGCTAAACCACAAATCAAATCACTATCTAAAACCAACTGCCAATAAAAGCTTTGTTTACTTTTTCGTTTCTTAATTTTTGTGCTCTGCGTTTTCTTTGAATTCTATGACGAATTAATGTTACGATCATTAATGGCAAGAAAATAATAGTAAATGGAGGAATGCCTAACATGCTTATCCATTTTCCGCCAAACATTTTTCGCATTGGCCTTCTTAATCTTTCTGCAATTAAATACATAGATGGAACAATAATCAATGTCATAAAGAATGCAAATGCCAAACCAAAAATAATTGTCCAGCTTAATGGTTTCCAAAACGCAACACTATCTCCACCAAAAAAGATGTGCGGATTTAATGAAGAGAATAATGAAATGAAATTAATATTGAATCCAACTGCAATTGGTATAAAACCTAAGATGGCAGCCAGTGCAGTTAATAATACAGGAATGATACGTGTTTTTCCTGCAGCAATAACTGCTTCTCTTGTTTTCATTCCTCTTGCTCTTAATTCATCTGCAAATTCAATTACTAATATTCCATTCTTTACAACAATACCTGCTAATCCTACAATTCCTAATCCGGTCATTAATGCTGAAACTTCCATGCCTGTTAATGAGAATCCTAATAAAACACCAATTACACTAAAAATAATTTCTGTTAAAATAATTACAGATTTGCTGATACTGTTAAACTGAAGAACTAATGTAATTAATATTAATGCCAATGCAATTACTAATGCTTTAGTTAAGAACGCTAATGTTTCTGCTTGTTGTTCTCCTTCGCCCGTTTGTTTAATAGTTACACCATCCGGAATTTTTTTAAAGTTTTCGATATGTTTTGCAATAACAAGATTTACGCCTGTTGGATTATATCCTTTTGTTGTTAATACATTGGAGCGAAGTGTAATTAAACGTTTTTGATTTTTACGTTTTACACTTCCCAATGTTGATGTAGGTTCTACTTTTATCAATGCACTAATTGGAATATTTTTAACAGCACCACCAGCTGCCATATCTCTAAATGATATGCGCATGTTTAATAAATCAATTAAGCTTTTTCTTTGCAATTCATTATTACGCAATTGAATTTTATATTCATCTTTCCCTTCTTTTATTTTTGAAACTTCTTTGCCAAATAAAGCAGTTCTTATTTGCATACCAATTTGTCCGGATGATACACCTTCAATTAAAGCTCTGTTTCTATCAACAGTTAAAGTAATTTCAGGATTCTCCAAATCAACATCCATTTTTAATTCTTCCACACCCGGAACTTGGATTGAATCGAGATAAATTTTTAATGAAGATGCTGTTTTAATTAAATCATCAAAATTCTCACTGGAAATTTCAATGTTGATGGGTGGATCAGTTGGAGGGCCACCGCGTTCCTGATCAACGCTGATTTCTGCACCTGGAATACCTTTCATTACTGCACGAATTTTATCAAGATATGGTTTAGTTTGAATACCATGTCTTTTTTCATATTCAACAAATGAAACTTGTATTCTTCCTAATTCACTTCTTGTACTTCTATCACCACTCATTGGATCGTTCGCTCCAATAGCAATATTACTAATCACACTTTCCACAACAGGATTTGTTTTTCCATTATCAATATCTAATACTTTGTTTACTCTGTTTTCTAAAACTTTAGTAATAGAATCAGTATACTTTACATTAGTACCAACAGGCAACTTTACATAAACATAAATTTGATTAGGATCTGCTTTTGGAAAAAACACAACACCTACTCTTTGTGTAACAACCGATGCAATGAATATAATGAATGATAAAAATAATAATCCAATAGTGCCTAATAATAAATACACAGGTTTCCATCCATTTAATGCCCAACGCAATAATCTTTCATAATGACCCATGATCCATGGCAATACTTTATTTTGGAATGAAAGAATGGTATCATCCAAAACAAAACGATTCAACAATACCAATAACATGAAGAAGATTAAAAAGTTGCCAAAGAATGTTGCGCCAGCTAAGTCTAATAATATTCCAATAACAAGTGCAATCCAAAAAATTGGTTTTTTAAAGATGAGATTTTTAGGTTCTTTTATTTTTTCATCATGATCGTGATTCATAAAATCAACTGCAAAAACAGGATTCATTATAAATGCGACCACTAATGATGCAGCTAAAGTAAAAATGAGCATCGTTGGTAAGTAAATCATAAACTTACCAATAATACCAGGCCAAAATAGCAAAGGAAAAAATGGGGCTAATGTTGTTAACGTTCCTGCCAATACCGGCACGAAAACCTCACCGGCAGCCATTCTTGCTGAAATGCTAATGGGCAACTTCCCTTTGCCTAATACAAAAATGCGATGTGTATTCTCAATTACAACAATTGCATCATCAACAATAATTCCTAATCCAAATAATAATGCAAAGAGCACAATAAAATTTAAAGTAACATGCGAACCAACAATTAAATCGGCACCGGGTAAAAATACAAATGCAACAAACATACTGAGCGGTACAGATAATGCAACAAAGAAGGCATTTACTACACCCATAAAAAACATCAATACAATTAACACTAAAATAAAACCAATGATAATAGAATTAACTAAATCATTGAATGATGATCTTGTTTTAATACTTTGATCACCGGTAATAACCGCTTTTAAATCTTTTGGAAATAAAATGCCTTTCGATTCTTCAACAATCTTTTTTACACCATCACTTGTTTCAATTAAATTTTCTCCACTGCGTTTAATGATATTAAGCGTAACAACATTTTTACCATCCAAACGTGCAAAACTTTCTTCTTCTTTAGTAGTATCTTTTACAGAAGCAATATCTTTTAAATAAACCGGTGCGCCAGTTTGATTACGAATAACGATCTTCTCAATATCATACGCAGTTTTTAATTGCCCTTTTAATTGAAGATTGCGTTTCATATTACCAACATCCAACAAACCGCCTGATATATCTAAGTTCTCGCGTTGTACAGCATTACTAATATCATCAAATGTTACACCGGAACTTTGCATTCTATAATTATCAACATTAATTTGAAACTCACGTTCAGGTGCACCAACCAAATCAACACGATTTATTTGTGGAAGGTCTTCTAACTTATCTTTCAAATCATCGGCATATTTTTTCAATCGTTGCAAATCATAATCACCACTTAAGTTTACATACATGATTGGTTGTTCGCTAAAGCTTACTTCCAATACTGTTGGCTCTTGCGTAAGATCTGTAGGTAAATCTTGTTTCGCTTTATCAACGGCATCTTTTACTTTTTGTAATGCAACATCGGTTCCTACTTCTGTATCAAACTCAACAGTGATAGCAGAATAATCTTGTTGAGAATTACTTGTAAATTTTTTAATCTTCGCTCCGGTTATTCCTTTTATTTGTTTTTCAATTGGTCTGGTAACAAGGTTCTCAATATCTTTTGGGGAATTGCCAACATAAATGGTAGAAACATAAATGGTTGGAATAACTATATCAGGAAATTGTTCTTTGGGTAATGTTACAAATTGATAAACACCGCCCAAACTAACAAACAACATAATCAAATAGATAGATGTTTTATTTTTGATACTCCACGAGGTGGGTGCAAATTCTTTGAACTTATCAGTTATGCTTTGTATTACACTCATACAATTATTTTAAATGTTGTTGTTCTTTTTTAATAAGATGTTTTAATTAATCATCTTATTTGCTATTGTTTTGTATCAGTTGTTATTAATTGTCCGTTGTATAAACTTTGATAACCATCTGTAATTATTTGATCGCCGACTTGCAAACCGCTTTTAATTTCTTGCACATCTGCATATAATTCACCAACGGTTACTTGTTTTTTTCTTGCTATCATTCTTCCGTTTTCATTAACGGCGATTAAAACAAATTTTCCTTTATCATCTGTTTGAATTGTATTTAAAGGAGCGGTAATAGCGTTAGATGATGAGTAATCCTGCACTTGCACCATGGCCACTTGATTTGGATAAAATGCATTGCTGGCAGGTATTTTAGCTTCAACAAAGAAACTTCTGCTATTGGCATCAATTAATTTTCCTGCAACGGTTATAACTGCATCAATTGTTTTATTGATGTCGGGTAATGTTACTTTTATATGTGTTCCTACTGCAACTTTTCCTAAATAATTTTCAGGAATTTGTGTAGTAATTTTTAAATCAGAAGTATTTACAATTTTTATTTGTCCTAATCCTGTAAAAAATTCGCCCACTCTTATATTTACATCATCAGCAACGCCGCTAACATCTGCATAAACATTGGTAAAGTTTACTTGCTCTTGTGCAATTTTAACTTGTTCATCAACAGCTTTAATTTGATTCTCTACATTCTCAACAGAATTCTTTGAAGTAATTAGTTGTACTTCTGTGCCAATATTCTGTGCCCAAAGATTTTTTTGTTTTTCGTATAAAGTTTTGGCAAAGTCTAATTGTGTTTTTAGCGTTTGCAAATTTTTCTGTGCATATTGCAAATTTCGTGTTGCAATAGTATTATCTAATCTTAACAACAATTGTCCTTTAGTAACAGCATCTCCTTTTTTAATAAATAATTCTTTCACTTGTCCGCCGCCATTGCGTGGTGTTACATAAGAAATATTTACAGCTTCAACTTTTCCTTGCAAGTTTATATAATGCGTAAATGTTGTGGTGGTAACAGTTGTAAGTGTAACTAATT
>CAILAF010000337.1 GCA_903832075.1 uncultured Chitinophagaceae bacterium | reverse complement strand
TGGCGGCAACTTCAACATATAAAAATTTATATACTTGCGGAATTTTAAAATCCTGCATTAAATTGGTATCAGAAGTATTTGCAAAAATATTTTTTGATGCAGTATCGCTATAATCAAACAATAATTGTTTATCGCCCGGTGCAATTATTTCCTGCGCAGGAAATACTTTATTACTATCACACACATAAGAATTAATGATCTTAAAATTTTCTCTCAGCTTAATAATGAAATTTTTAAGTGAATCATTTTTATATGGCACTTGAATTAAATCGGGTGTGAGTTTGTATAATTGATCTCCTGAAACAAAATAATCTTTATAGATATAATCATTAATTTCTCTGCTCCATTCCATAAATGCCATTGATTGTGTGTTTCGGAATGTTGAACAGGTATCAAGCACATCGCCCATCCAATGCACTTCTTTTGGATGATATGGCAAATTAAAATTGCGTAATAATAAAGTTGAAATAGTTGGTGCAATATTTAAATGCGAATTAACTGAATAAAATTTCTTCGCTTGTTTTAACATAGGCGAATAAATAATAAACGGTACATGATAATCATCAATGGTGCAAGTAATAGGAAATGAACCGATATGATGATCTCCTGTAATAAAAAATATAGTGTTTTGATAATCGGGGCGCTTTGCATAATCTGCAAAAAACTTTTTCATACAATCATCCGAGAACATATAAGTCACTAAAACTTCTTCCGTTTCTTTCAACGTTTTTTTCATGTCGGCAGTAACTTTCAATGTTTTTAATTTTTTCTCAAATAATTTTTCATATTGATGTTTCTGCTCAAACAAGTATGGCATATGGGTTGTAGCCGTATGATAAATATTTAAATAAGGCGATTTTTTTAATGAATCCATCACTTCAAAGCTTCTGCTGAACAATGCATCATCCGGATAACCCATGCTCCAACCTTCTTTTCCAATTCCCATTTCTTTATATTTAGAAGGATAATGAGATAAAATAAAATCGGTTCCCTGCAAACGAATATATCCACCCATATTATCAAAATCAGGATTAAAGCCAATCATAAAATTTGCCCAATAACCATTTTGCCGAAGTATTTTTATTAATGATAAATGATCGGGCATCACGTTCATTAAAGAAAAACCTCTTGATGCATAAGGTAACGAACCGGATATAGATGGATGCGCTGCGAATGTTCCGGGAGCAGTACTTAAAAAATTATCCCATACCAAACTTTTTGTAGATAATGAATCTAAAAACGGAGTGAAACTTGTTGCATATGCTTTAGCACCACTAAAATCACGAGACAAACCTTCAACAACAAGTATTACAATATTTGGTGGCTTTGATTTAAAATTAAAAAAATTACCTAACACATCATTGCTGCTGTCCTTATGCAACAAAGGATATTCTTTATTTGTAAATGCAAGCGGGTGTTGGGTTTGATAGAAATCAATTTCGTTTTGTAATTCTTCGGCAGTTAAAATATGATTTGCATTTTTATTTTTTTCTTTAAAATATTCATAACTGTCTTTTAACCAATAAGTAAATTTATTACAGGCAAAATAATAAGCAGCTTTTTGTTTAAACCATTCTTGATTTGGATTTGAAAATTTAATTCCGGTAACCGCTCCAATAGAAAGTAACACTAATGCCAATAAAAAATAACGATGAAAAGTTTTGTGCAAAAAGATTTTAAAGTACCCGATGAAATAAATGAAAATATAAATAGCAAAAGGAATATACAATTTAACGCCGCTTGTCATCATTTGTTTTGAAGTAAGCCAAGATTCGTGAAAACTTCTTGTAAAAAACTCATGATCGAATGGAACATTTCTTTCAGAATAAACAACAATCAATGCCAAATACATCACGATCAATATTACATTGATGGAATGAATAACAATACGCGCTGTTCTTTGATGAATAAAATATATGATCAAAAAAAGAAAAAAGAAAACAAAACAATAAATTAACCAAGCCCAAACATCGTATAAAAGTCCGCCTAATTCAAAAGCAAAAGCATGATCCACAAAGGATTTGGAAGCAATAAAAAAATATTCATATACTCTAATCAAACAAAAACTAATCAAAAACGAAAGCGTTATTTTAAAAAACTGCTGCAAAAAAAACTTATTTTGTACTGCCATGCATTGGGGTTAATGTTGTAAAATTAATTTTTTATTACTTTTTATAACGAATTATTATAAAAGCATCATTTAATTTGCATAAAATACCTGCATGGTATTTGTAACTAACGAACTGCATGAACACAAACGAATCGCAAATATTTCAAACTAATAAGGGTTCGCGTTGGCAACGCATTAAGTGGTTGGGCAGGTTATTGCTTTTTTTTATTGTTCTTTCCACTGTGTTTTTCGGCCTGTACACTGCAATTATAGATAAGGAAGATAAGCAAAGAGAACTTCCATTAGAAGACAGAGCAATTAAAAAAGTATTGACCGGTGCTATTCCTTCATACCGAGAAAGTGATTTAGGCAAGCAGTATCGCGGAATGAGAAAATATATTCAACAACGTTGGGCCACCGGAAAAGGATGCGGACAAAAAGACAGTGTTTTAAATCTTTCCAATTCAGATTATTTCAGTGATAGTTTGGGTATTCGTGCTGCTTTCTATGTTAAATGGGATCCTCAATCATTTTTTTCTTTAAGAAAAAATATTTCGAAATTAAATCTTGTTTTACCCGAATGGTTTTTTATAGATCCCAAAGCTGATACCATTATTACTGATATTGATAAAAGAGCTTTCGATCTTATTAAAGCCTCTGGCATTGAAGTAATGCCGATTCTTTCAAATGCCATTTTAAATACCGGAAAATTTAATGGCACAGCATTACATCGCATCTTTAATAACAAAAAAAAATCTGATCAATTCATTAATCAGTTAGTAAATCTCTTAACTCAATATGATTTTACAGGAATTAATGTTGACTTTGAAGATTTGGTAGAAAATAACAATGAAGTGTTAAGCAGGTTTCAAAAGAAATTATACGAACGATTACATGCTGAAGGATTTTTAGTAACACAAAATGTTTCTCCATTTAATGAAGATTATAATTATGAAGAATTAGCCAAGTATAACGATTATATTTTTTTAATGGCTTATGATGAACATTCAGATGATACTAATGCCGGGCCAATTGGTAGTCAGAAATGGGTAGAATCATGTGTTGATAAATTAGCACAAAAAGTTCCTGCATCAAAAATTGTTTTAAACCTTGCTGCATTTGGATATGATTGGAATTTAAAAACAAAAAAAGTTCTTAATTTAACTTATCAGGAAGCCATTACATTAGCACGTGATCATGAGAGTTATCTTGATTTTGATAACGATACTTATAATTTAGACTTTCGTTATTCCGATGATAAAGATGCAATACATGAAGTGCATTTTACAGATGGTGCTACTAATTTTAATTCATTACGCTTTGCCACCGAATACAATTTAGCGGGCACTGCAATTTGGAGATTGGGAAGTGAAGATTCGAGGCTTTGGGATTTTTATGATAAACCCATGACCAAAGCAGCGTTAAAGACTTTTGATTTTAATTCTTTTAATACAATTGATCCAATTAGTGATGTTGATTATATTGGTGATGGTGGTAATGTTAGTGGTGAAATTATTGAAATGATGGCAACACCTGCAGAAGGACACATAACATCTGAAATAGACACATCAGCAATGTTAATCAGCGAAGAACGTTTTGATAAATTACCTTCTTCATATGTTATAAAAAAATGGGGACATACTTCAGAAAAAAAATTAATCCTTACTTATGATGATGGCCCCGATCCTGTTTATACAAAACAAATTCTTGATACATTAGCTTTTTATCATGTCCCTGCATCATTTTTTTTAGTTGGCATTGAAGCAGAAAATAATATCCCCTTAGTAAAAAGGATTTTTAGAGAAGGACATGAAATAGGAAATCACACATTTACACATCCAAACATTGCAGAGGTTAGTAAAAACAGAGCATTGTTAGAAATGGATTTAACAGAAGTATTGATTGAATGTATAACAGGCCATAGTACAATTTTATTTCGTGCCCCATTTAATGCAGATAGCGATCCCGAAGCAAAAGAAGAATTGGTACCCATTGCATTAAGCAAATCCAGAAATTATATTACTGTTGGAGAAAGCATTGATCCTAATGATTGGGAAAAAGCAGATCACCCTGATTTAAATGCTGATAGTATTTTTAATCGCGTTGTTCGTTCTTATGATTACCACATTAGTCAAGGCGATAGTCTTTCAATTATTTTATTACATGATGCAGGTGGAGACAGAAGCGAAACCGTTAAAGCAACAGGAAAGATTATTCGTTATTATCAAAGTAAAGGATACAAATTCACTACCATTGCGGATTTGTTACACAAAAAACCAAATGATTTAATGCCCCCGGTTCCAAAAGGGAGCGGTTATGCATTATTTCAATTCAATGCTTTTTTAGCAGAAGCTGGTTATTGGTTAGGAGAAACATTCTATACTTTATTTTTATTCTTTTTAATATTGAGTTGTATTAGGTTATTGATT
Organism: uncultured Chitinophagaceae bacterium; assembly: GCA_903832075.1. GTDB lineage: Bacteria > Bacteroidota > Bacteroidia > Chitinophagales > Chitinophagaceae > CAILAF01. The sequence goes on along the minus strand of CAILAF010000337.1, from coordinate 591 downwards.
TTAGGATATTTTGCTGTGTCACAAAAAATAAGAGAAAATAAAAACAATAAATTATTTATTCCTTCTGATAATATTCCTTTAGCAGCTATCATTGTTCCGGCATTTAATGAAGAAGTAAACGCTGTAAGTTCTTTAGAAAATTTATTGTTATGTGATTATAAAAATTTTGAAATCATTTTTGTTAATGATGGAAGTACAGATAATACATACGAAAAAGTAAAAGCTGCTTTTCAACATCATCCTAAAATAAAAATACTTTCAAAAACTAATGGAGGCAAGGCTTCTGCATTGAATTTCGGGGTTGCACAATCGAATGCAGACTTTGTTGTTTGCATTGATGCTGACACAAAATTATTACCTAATGCAGTAAGTTATTTAATGAGAAATTTTAACGATAAAAAAGTTGGCGCTGTTGCCGGTATTGTAAAAGTTGGCAACGAAGTAAATATTTTAACTCGCTGGCAAAGCATTGAATACATTACCAGTCAAAATTTTGATAGAAAAGGTTTTGCTTATATCAATGCTATTACTGTTGTGCCAGGAGCTATTGGTGCTTTTAGAAAAGATGCATTAATATTAGCCGGAGGTTTT
>CAILAF010000336.1 GCA_903832075.1 uncultured Chitinophagaceae bacterium | reverse complement strand
TTATGTTTCAGTTTCTTTTTATAAAATATTTGGTTATCCAACAGGTGTAGGTGCAGTATTAATAAGAAAAGATGCATTTGAAAAATTAGATAAACCATGGTTTGCCGGAGGTACAGTTTCTTATGCATCAGTAACGATGCCTGAATTTTTTTTAGTAGAGAATCAGGAAAGATATGAAGAAGGAACAGTTAATTATTTATCTATTCCTGCAGTGAAGATTGGATTGGAATGGATTGAACAATTAGGAAAACAAAATATTCAAAGCAGACTGAAATGTTTAACGGATTATTTGATTAAAGAATTACAACAGTTAAAACATAGCAATCAAAAATTACTGATACATATTTTTGGCCCGAATAATAATGAGCGAAGAGGTTCAACAATTATCATGAACTTTTTTGATAAAGATGAAAATAAAATTGATGTTAGTGAGATTGAAGAAAAAGCAAATGAAAAAAAGATTTCTATACGAATAGGATGTTTTTGTAACCCGGGAATAGATGAGATAACAAATTGCATTACATCAGAAGAATTATCGGTTTTTTATTCATCAAGACCAGATGCACATTACGATAAAATTCATTTCTTGGGAAGAATGAGAGGCGCCATCAGAATATCACTGGGCTTAATGACCAATTATGAAGATTGTGAAAAGTATATTAATTTTTGTAAATCGTTTCTGCAATAAATATTTTCTGATTAATTAAAATCTTTTTCATTTATCCAAGCCTTTAATTCTTGCTTCAATGCTTCGCCTATTTTTTTTCTTCCTTCAGGACTAACTAATAATTCACGACTAACTGCATTATCACCAATTTCCAATAACACACGATAAGGAGCAGTATTAATGTTTTCATCCAAACTATAAAAACTTAATTTATTAGTTGACTTACAACGATAATCATTTCTTCCTGTGGTGCTATCTAACAATACACCACGATTCTCTAAATTAGTTACAGCAGCAACAGCTTTAATTAAACGGGCTGCCAATATTCTGTTTTCACTTTCATTTTGATCTCCATAATGGATATATCCCCAAATAGCATTACGTCTGGTACCGCCATTATTATGCACTGCAATAAAAACTTGTGGATGTTTTTTGTTTGCTTCTTGCAATTCATAAGCATAACCGGAAATTTTTCCATCAATGATTGCAGATGTATGTTCAACTGCTGTATTACTGCCAAAATTATTATGATGCACATTTTCATTTCCAATACTCCATACTTTATATTCTTTAAAATGTGGTTTTAAATTCATAGCAGCTTCTACAATAGCATTGCATGTTTCAGCTTCGCTGAAATCTTTTCCTGTATCTGTTTGATGTGATGGTTGCCAAACAATAATAACTTTCTTTTTTCTTTTAATTACATCATCACCAAATGATTGATGAAAGAAGAAAGTAAATGAGGTTAGTATTAAAAAGTATTTTTTCATATGATTAGTTTAGAAAGATAATGGTAACTCTAAATTACTTTGATAATTCAGATTATTCAAACAAAATAAAAAGCCCTCAGTTATTAGGGCTTTTATATTTTATGCTTCTTGTAAAAAAGGGTATTTATAATCTGTTGGAGGATTAAATGTTTCTTTAATGGTTCTTGCACTTAACCATCTATATAAATTTAATGCACTACCTGCTTTATCATTTGTTCCGCTAGAACGTGCGCCACCAAAAGGTTGTTGTCCAACAACAGCACCTGTTGGTTTATCATTGATATAAAAATTACCTGCCGCATTTCTTAATTTATTTGTTG
>CAILAF010000335.1 GCA_903832075.1 uncultured Chitinophagaceae bacterium | reverse complement strand
TGTTTTCCGAAATGATCTATCACTGCGGCATCATCGCCAACACTTAAAACGGTAGATACATTTTGAATCTCAAAATTTTTTGTGAGATGATTAATTAAACCAAACTCACCAAGCGTTGATATTTCTGTTCTGTTATTTTCCATTTACGATATACGAATTACAATTTACGATTTTGTTTACTTCTTAATGTTTTTAAGCTTGCCACGATTATTGCCAACAATTCGTTTCCTTCTTTAGATAGAATTAATACTTGTTTAGAAAATTCAGGATTTATTTCTTCGATCATTTCTAAAAAGAAAATAGATTCGTCTAACTCTTCTTCAACGATTTTAAATTTATTCAAAAAATCTGCATCGGACTTTGCTCTTAAAGCAGCTCTATAATTGGCTGCAGAAGAAGACGCAGATCTTGTAACTTGATCTCCATAATTTTTATTAACAATATTATAATTTAACTTTAAAACCAATCTGGCAACAGAAAGAGCATAATCTTTCAGCTTTTGTTTCATAATTTCTTTCGTCATACCCGATTTATTAAATCGTATATTTTAAATCAAAATTTGTAAATATTTAAAGCTCTCCTCCATTAATTACTCGCAACATGTCATCATGAATTTTTCCATTCGTTGCTAATAAATGCGGTTGATATGGTGAATAATGATTGCCTTCAAAGTCAGTAACTTTTCCGCCGGCTTCTTCAACAATTAAAAATCCTGCAGCACTATCCCATGCTTGTAACTTATGTTCATAAAAACCGTCAAATCTTCCGGCTGCAACCCAACAAAGATCAATAGCTGCACTTCCCAATCTTCTAACAGGAAGACCATTTCTAATAAATTTTTCAAATACTTGCAATGGTCCGTTTGGTGTATCTAAATAAGTATAAGGAAAGCCGGTAACTAAACAACTTTTTAAAATATCTGTTTCATCACTCACGTGAATTTTTTTATCATTCAATGAAGCGCCAAAACCGCGTTGTGCAAAAAAGAACTCTCCAATAAAAGGATTATAAACAGCACCAAATTCCATCACGCCACTTTTTTCAATACCAATACTTACGCAACAAATAGGAATACCATTTGCATAATTAACAGTGCCATCAATAGGATCAATGATCCATTTATATTCCGAATCTTGCACTATCTCTCCAAATTCTTCACTCAAAATAAAATGATCGGGATAATCTTTTTTTATGATTGAAAAAATAATTTCTTCGCTTTTATGATCTACTTCTGTAACCAAATTGTTCATTCCTTCTTTATTAGAAATGATATATGCTTTATCAAAATATTCTTTCAAAACGGCTCCGGCAGCTTGTGTTGCTGCAAGTAAAGTTTGCTTTAACATGTTGCAAATATAATGCGACTGTTCGCTGATGAGTAATGTTTGTAAAAGAAAGCTTTATTTTACGCTCTTTTTAAACCGGTTTTATAGATGCAGCTTTCAATTGTTATTGTAAATTATAATGTTAAATATTTTTTAGAACAATGCCTTTGTTCTGTTAATAAGGCTATTAAAAAAATTGATGCGGAAGTGATTGTTGTTGATAATGCATCATCTGATGGCAGCCTTGAATTTTTGCAACCTTTGTTTCCTGAAGTACAATTTATTCAAAACAAAAGCAATGTTGGTTTTAGTAAAGCTTGTAACCAAGGTTTCAAATTGTCAAAAGGTGAATTTATTTTATTCTTAAATCCAGACACGATTGTTTCTGAAGATTGTTTTGAAAAATGTATTTCCTTTTTTAAAGAAAAAAATGATTGTGGTGCGCTCGGCGTAAGAATGATTGATGGCAGTGGAACTATTTTAGCAGAAAGTAAAAGATCATTTCCTTCAC
>CAILAF010000334.1 GCA_903832075.1 uncultured Chitinophagaceae bacterium | reverse complement strand
CGGTACCGGATTTATTTGCACCAAACTCTTCTAACGACTTGCGAATGATATTTGCAATCGCTTTGTTATCACTTAACCGAATATCTCTTATTACAATTTCATTCATTAATTTCTCATCTTTTTAAATAAGTTAATCAAACCATTTGTTGATGAATCATGAGAGGATACAGTTTTATCGTCTATTAATTCCGGTAATATTTTCCCGGCTAATTGTTTTCCTAATTCAACACCCCATTGATCAAAACTAAAAATATTCCATAGTACACCTTGCACAAATATTTTATGTTCATAGAATGCAATTAAATTACCTAATGTATAAGGAGTAATTTCTTTTACTAAGAATGAATTGGTTGGTTTATTACCTCTGAATATTTTAAATGGCGTTAATTTTTTTATTTCATCATCATTGATTCCGGTAACTTTTAATTCGGCAATTACTTCAGCTTCTGTTTTTCCATTCATTAATGCTTCTGTTTGTGCAAAGAAGTTAGATAACAGTTTTACATGATGATCGCCAATAGGATTATGGCTGATAGCAGGTGCAATAAAATCTGAAGGTATTACCAATGTTCCCTGATGTATCAATTGATAGAATGCATGTTGACCATTTGTACCGGGTTCACCCCAAATAACCGGACCTGTAGCATAATTAACAGGATCCCCATTTCTGTCAACACTCTTACCATTGCTTTCCATATTACCTTGTTGAAAGTAAGCTGCAAAGCGATGCATGTATTGATCATAAGGTAAGATGGCTTCGCTTTGTGCTCCAAAGAAATTGGTGTACCATATTCCTATTAATGCCATTAGTACCGGAATATTATTCTGGAATTTTTCTTTTTTAAAATGTTCATCTACCGCGAATGCACCTTTTAATAAAGTTTCGAAATGATTATATCCTATGGTTAATGCAATAGATAATCCAATAGCACTCCATAAACTGTATCTTCCGCCAACCCAATCCCAGAATTCAAACATGTTGGCTTTATCAATTCCGAATTTGGTCACTTCTTTTTGATTGGTACTTAATGCCACAAAATGTTTGGCAATATGTGCTTCTTCTTTCGCTGATTCTAAAAACCATGCTCTTGCAGTATGTGCATTGGTCATGGTTTCCTGCGTAGTAAATGTTTTTGATGCAACTAAGAATAAGGTTTCTTCAGGTTTTACTTTTTTTAATGTTTCGGCAATATGCGATCCATCAATATTACTCACAAAAAAAGATTCTATTCCTTTTTTCCAATAAGGTTTCAATGCTTCTGTTACCATTACAGGCCCCAGATCGCTGCCGCCAATTCCAATGTTTACAATGTATTTTATTTTTTTACCGGTATAGCCTCTCCATTTACCACTATGCACTTGCTCGCAAAATTCATTCATGTGATTCAATACTTTCCTCACCAAGGGCATTACATCTTTCCCTTCAACAAGAATAGGTGTATCGGAAAAATTTCTTAATGCAGTATGTAATACAGACCTGTGTTCGGTTTCATTGATTTTGATTCCAGCAAACATATCGTGAATAGCTTCACTTAATTTGCATTCATCTGCTAACTGTAATAACAGTTTTAATGTTTTATCGTTGATGATATTCTTAGAATAATCAAATAATATATCTTCAAACTTTATAGAGAACTTTTTAAACCTTTCTGCATCTGCCACAAATAAACTTTTAATACTGCGCCGATTCATTTCCTCTTCATGATGTTTTTTTAATAGAAACCATGCCTGTGTACTTGCCGGATTGATTGTTGGTAACATGCTCAAATGTTTTTCGATTTGGATTAATTACAATGACTTAATTACCTGAATAGTTTCAGTAACCATTGCAGCGGTAATATCTAAATGAACAACAATTCTAACTTGCGTGGGGGAGATGGCGATTGCCAGAATATTATGCTCTTTCAGTTTTGCCGAAAGCTGTTGTGAAGATAATCTTCCTTTCACTTCAAAAATAATGATATTCGTCTCAACCGGAAATATTTCTCCTACAAAATCTTTTGTTGCTAATACTGCAGCAATTTCTTGTGCATGAATATGATCGGTTGCTAATCTATTAATGTGATGTTGCAAAGCATAAATACCTGCTGCAGCCATAAAGCCTGCCTGTCTCATTCCGCCGCCAAATACTTTACGTATGCGTCTTGCCTTTTTAATAAAATCTTTGGAGCCCAATAAAACACTTCCAACCGGAATACCTAATCCTTTGCTTAAACAAATAGAAATAGTATCAAATGTTGCTCCGTATTGTTTGGCAGTTTCTTTCTTTGCAATCAATGCATTAAAGAGTCGGGCACCATCTAAATGTAATTTCAAGTTGTTTTGCAAACAAACTTCTTTAACTTGTTGAATATCATCAAAATTATAACAGCTTCCACCGCCTCTGTTGGCTGTGTTTTCTAAAGAAACCAATGAAGTATGAGGCTTATGTACATCATCCGGATTAATAGCCACTTTTACTTGTTCGGCAGTTATTCTCCCTCTGTATCCTTCAATCAATCTTACCGAGCAACCACTATTAAATGCAATGCCGCCACCTTCGTATTGGTAAATATGACTTAATTTATCACAAATCAATTCGTCGCCCGGTTGTGTATGTGTTTTAATGGCAATTTGGTTAGTCATTGTACCGCTAGGACAGAACAAGCCTGCCTCTAAACCAAACATGTCTGCAGACATGGCTTCTAACTCGTTTACCGATGGGTCTTCACCAAAAACATCATCACCTACTTTTGCTTTAAACATAAAATCCAGCATAGCTGGAGTTGGTTTGGTAACTGTATCGCTTCTAAAGTCTATCATATAGGCAAAGATAAAGCCTTATGTTTATGGTGGGCAGTAATGGGGATAAGTGGATTTGCTCCTATAATATTAAAGACTTTTTTAACGACAGACAATTTAAAACTCCGAGGTTTTAAAAAAGACCTCGGAGCTTTTATATCAAGACTAAGAAAGTAAGAAAAAAGCTGCCGATATTGCAGTCAGCAGCCTTATTTTCCTCATTTATTTACTCGCTACGTCTCCATGATCTCTCCGTCATCGCTACAAGCTTTTTGTGTCCTGTTTTACTAAGAAAAAATTTGCTGCAATTATGTCATCATGAGCGAAGCGAAGGAACTTTTGGAACTTTATTAACTGTGAGATTCCTCTCTGTGTTCGGAATGACAGGTTAACCCACCGAGGTATTTTGGTATAAAGAAAGATTAGAAAGCGAGATGGAAGTCGGGATAAAGAAAAATAGAAAATTATAAGTAAACCATCTTAATTGAATGAATTTTTAGTTTTACTAAACTAATT